>VXWP01000039.1:58585-127129 GCA_009835325.1 Gemmatimonadota bacterium
TTGCACGGCCGCATCGCGGTCGGCATTCTCATCGTTCAGGACCTGGCTGCCGTGGCTTTTATCGCGATCTCGGTGGGCATGTGGCCATCCCTTTGGGCGTTGCTCGTCCTGCTCCTCATACCGGCGCGTCCGCTGCTGTTGTTCGTGCTGCAGAAAGTCGGCCATGGCGAGCTTCTGGTGCTGAGCGGACTGCTGCTGTCCCTGGGCGGCGCGGAAGTCTTTGAACTGGTCGGACTGAAGGGCGACCTGGGCGCACTCGCCCTCGGCGCGCTGATCGCCAACCATGCGAAAGCCAATGAAATGGCGAAGACCATGATCGGATTCAAGGACCTGTTCCTGCTCGCCTTCTTTTTGTCCATTGGACTCTCAGGTCCGCTGACGCTGGACGCGGTGCTCATCGGCGCAGCCGTCACGCCGCTTGTTTTCCTGAAATCGGCCCTGTTCTTCGGCCTTTTGACGGCGTTCAAGCTGCGTGCGCGCACCTCGCTGCTCGCGACGCTGAACCTGACCAACTTCAGCGAGTTCGGACTCATTGTGGCGGCCATCGGGGTAGCCAATGGCTGGATCGACGGCCTCTGGCTGATCGTCATCGCGATCTCCCTGGCGCTGTCCTGTGTCATCTCCGCGGCGCTGAACGTCGCCGCCCACCAGATCTATGCCCGGCACCGGGCGTTGTGGGACCGGCTTCAAAAGTCCGAGCGTCTTCCCGACGACCAGCCGCTCGATACCGGTGGAGCAACGATCGCCATCATCGGCATGGGCCGCGTGGGCACCGCGGCCTATGACAACATGCATCAGGAGTTTGGAGACACCGTCGTAGGCGTAGACCTCGATCAGGTCAAGGTGCAACGGCAGCAGTCGAGTGGCCGCCACGTACTGCTCGGCGATCCCACTGATGCGGACTTCTGGGATCGCGTTCAGGCCGCCCACACCCTCGAACTGGTTCTGCTGGCGTTGCCGAACCTGGCGTCCAACCTCGCCGTCCTCGACCAGCTCAAGTCTTCTTCGTCCTACTGCCGGGTCGCCGCCACGGCGAGGTTCCCCGATGAGATCGAGGTGCTCAAAGCGGCTGGCGCGTCGAGCGTGTACAACCTCTACGCGGAGGCCGGCTCGGGATTCGCTGCGCACGTGGCGGCGCAGACGCCATCGAAGGCGGGTACGTAATCTAGCTGAACGATACGCAACGAACTTCCCACCCACTAAACTTCATGGTGAAAACAGTTTGAATTTTGAACTTCGTGTGGTAAATTTGGCCGATCTGCGCCCGTTAGCATCCATGATTCACTTGGGATGTCTCCAGTCATTCAGTCAAATCCACTAAGGGAATTCAAATATGCGTTGCGACCATGATACCAGGGGCAAATCAGCTTCACCCTCCTCCGCCGGTAACGGTATTGCACGATACACAAAAAAGGCCATCCAATGGAGTCCGATCCGACTCTTCTGCTTACTCGCGCTTCTTGTGGTGACCTCCTGCGGCAAGGACAGCCCCACCGGGCCGGCCGGACCAGCCAACGTCGTCGTGACGCCGCAATCAGTGAAGCTGACCGCGATCGGCCAGTCCGTGCAGCTCGACGCGCAGGTGCAATACGAGGCCGGCGCGACATCGTCCGGACACACGGTGGTCTGGTCGAGCCGGAATCCGTCCGTGGCATCCGTGACCAGCGGAGGGCTCGTCACCGCGCTCAGCAACGGTACGGCCGATATCACGGCCACCGCGGGACAGAAACAGGGCAGGTCCACGATTACCGTATCCCAGGCTGCGCGAACGATAACGGTTGAGCCGTCGTCGGTAACGCTGACCATGGCCGACGAAACCGCGACGCTGAAGGCCTCGGTGCTGGACGAAAACGGCCAGGCCGTCGATGGCGCGGTAGTGAAATGGTCGATCAACGACGAAGCCGTGGCAACGGTAAGCGACGATGGCCTGGTCACGGCGATCAGAAGCGGCAGCGCGGTCGTGACCGCCGCCTCGGGCGAGGTTTCCGCCAGGGTTACCGTCACCGTTTCCATCGATGTCAGCGATCGTACCACGCTGACCGATTTCTACCACGCGATGGACGGTGCAAACTGGAATGAGCGCGATAACTGGTTGAGTGAAGAACCCCTGACCGAGTGGCACGGTATCACGACCGACGCCAACGGAAGGGTGATCCGGCTGGAACTGCGCTCGAACAACCTGTCGGGCGGGCTGCCCGGGAATCTCGTCAATCTCATCCTGCTGAGGGAACTGGATCTGGCGGGCAACCAGGTATCCGGCGCCATCCCGGCCGAGCTCACCCAGTTCGACGAACTGAGGATCCTCGATCTGGGCGCCAATGAGATGTCGGGATCCGTGCCTGATGAGCTTGCCTTGCTTGCCAACCTGGAGATACTGAACCTGGGGAACAACAGCCTTACCGGGTCCATCCCCGCTGAACTGGGACAGATGACCACCCTGACACGGTTGGACATTGGCGGCAACGACCTGACCGGTACGATTCCGCCGGAACTGGGCCGGCTTTCCAGTCTGAAGCACCTGGAACTGAACCAAAACGAACTGGATGGATCGATTCCTGCCGAACTGGGCGACTTGTCTCAGCTGAAGTTCCTGCACCTGGACACGAACAAACTGACCGGCCCGATCCCGCCGGAACTGGGTAATCTGGAAAGCCTGGAGTTTTTGAACCTCTGGCGGAACAAGATTACAGGAGAGATTCCGGTTGAATTGAGCCAACTGGAAAACCTGGAACGCATGGATCTGGATGAAAATCAGTTGTCCGGACCGATCCCCGCCGACCTGGGACAGTTCCACAATCTCGAGATACTCTACCTCAATTCCAACAAACTGACGGGCGAGATCCCGACAGTCCTTGGGGAACAACCCAAGCTTCGTCTGTTGAGTCTCTATGGAAACGAGCTGACCGGCCCGGTACCGGTCGAATTGAGTCAACTCCCCAATCTCGAGATTCTTTATCTCCATAACAACGAACTGACCGGACCCATTCCATCCGAGTTTGGACGGCTCCAGGATCTCGAAGCGTTGTACCTCCAAGGCAACGAACTGTCCGGGGCCGTTCCGTCCGAACTGGGGCAACTCGACGACCTGGAAATTTTGTATCTCCATGGAAACCAACTCACCGGGATGATTCCCGAAACGTTTTCGGGCCTTTCAGACGTCACCCAGTTCTTCTTTCACGACAATGAAGGGCTGTGCTTACCGAGCGTTCCGGCTTTGCTGGCCTGGGTTGACGGCCTGGACGAATGGATGGGGTCGCGGTGCGACGAAGCCGGATTCGCCGAAGGCCTCCTCATGGTGGGCGAAGGCGCCGACCGACTGTACAGACTGAACCCGAACACGGGGGAAGCCAAACCCGTCGGTGAAGCCGAGCGGTTCGACGTCGACGAGTACCAGCCCTATGGCCTGACCGCGCACAACGGCGTGTTGTACATGACGGGCGGATGGAACGCGGTGCTGTACACCCTGGATCCGGAAACGGGCGTGGCCACGCAGGTCGGCGACGCCGTGGAATTCGGGGTGGGCGAATCCCAGCCCATGGGCCTGGCGTCCCACAACGGCAGGCTGTACATGGCCGGCGGGACGAATGCCGGGCTCTACGCGCTGGATACCGTGACGGGAGAGGCCACCCCGGTCGGTAGCGCGGTTGAGTTCGGCGTCGGAGAAACCCAGCCCTTCGGTCTTGCGTCTCACATGGGCGGCTTGTTCATGGTCGGTTACAACTCGGCCCGGCTGTACGAATTGAATCCCGCAACGGGGACGGCATCGCCCGTGGGCGACGCGGGCGACTTCGGCGTCGGTGAAGACCTGCCGACCGGGCTGACGTCACACCGGGGCGTGTTGTACATGGCTGGCGGGTGGACGGCGAAACTGTACACGCTGGACGCAGACACGGGGATCGCATCACCGATTGGGAGTGTCGACGAGGAGGTCAACCAGTTCGGCATCGATGAAGACGCTCCGACCGGGCTGGCTTCGCTGATGCGGGAAGTGTCGGCACGGAAGGTTGTGCCTGTGGTGAGGGTGGTGAAGGAGTAACACAGGCGTCCGCGAACGGATCAAAGGTCTGGCCGATGAGGAGAAAGTGGATCTGGTGGGCAGGCGGCGCTGTGCTGGCAGTGCTCGTTTCATTCATCACTGTCATGTACTGGTTCGATCCGGCGCGGCGCACGACTGAGCCTGAATTCTCCGGATTGAGCAGAACCGTTACCGGAAATATGCTTATCTCACAAAGCGATCCGCCGGTGCGGATGACATTTGACGAGCGATTCCGGCACATCGGAGGGCAGAAGTTCGTGCTCTATGGCACCGCCGACGTCGAGCAACACTTCTTTGTCGAAGAACATCCGGACGGCACACTGAAGAGTTTTGTCTGGATCCAGTTCGAAGGCTTCCTGCCCGATAACGACTACACCTACGACTATTCAAGTTCTCCTTTGCGGCAGCAGATCGGACCGTTCGATTTCTTTACCGATACCGCGGCCGGAGCATCAAATCGTTTTTTGCGGCTCGGCTGGCCTGGAACCGACGGTTATCTCGCCCGCAAGTTCGCGGCAGACAAAGGCTATACCATGCCGGCCGACTACGCCTACGCGCGGCTTGTGCACATTCCGGACGACGCAAGCCGCAAAGAACTGCTGATCATCTTCATGGAAGACCTGGCACCAACGGGTTGGACCGGCGAGTCACTGCGCGAAGGTGGGGAGCACGAAGGGCGCTGGCCCGAGATCGAGGCCGCTCATCTTGACAGGATCAAGCGCGTGATGTCGTTATCTTCGCCCGGGTAACACGAAATACCGCGGTCTCGGCCCGGCTCACGCTGCAATATAGCAGTATTTGATCGCTTGAACCTGGAGGATTACCACTAATGGCTGCCACCGGAATCAATGTCAAAATGACTCCGTCCCATCCGGGTGACTTCATTCGTTCGGAAATCATCGAGGAATTGGACCTCAGCGTCACGAAAGCAGCCGAGATTCTACACGTTCGTCGAGCTACGCTTTCTGCATTATTAAACTGCAACGCGTCGTTGTCGGCGGAGATGGCCTTGCGAGTCGAGAAGGCCTTCGACGTCAACATGGACATGCTTCTGCGGATGCAAGCATGGTACGATGCTGCCCGGATGCGTGCTCGCGCAGGAGAGATTGAAGTACTGCGCTATGAGCACTAATCGGTGTGACGCAGGTTTTCTAATGTGTCGACGAATGTTCTAACACTACGAGAGGGAGTGCCTGTCCAGGAATGTTGGGGCAAGGGATATGAGGGGAGTCAAGCTCCTCGGGTTGGATTCGAACCAACAACCTAGTGGTTAACAGCCACCCGCTCTGCCATTGAGCTACCGAGGAAAATGGCGTTTACAACAGCAACGGAATATAGAGCGTAGACGCCTTTGTGTCAAGTGGTTTGTGGTTAATCATCCGCGTCCAGAATCTCACGTAACGTCGCCTCACTGAAGGTTCCCCGGGCCAACTCGGCTACGGGTCCGGTCAGCGTCAGATTGAACTCCTCCTCCACATCAACAACCAGTGCCCCGCCTTGCGATTCCACCGTCACGGGAGACGTCACCAGGCCTAGACGCACCGCCGCGCTTGCAGCCGCGCAAGCCGAAGATCCGGATGAAGGTGTTTCGCCGACACCGCGTTCCCAGATCAGGATGCGAATCTTGCTGGGACCGGTGGGTTCGGCTAGTTGAACGTTTATTCGATTGGGGAAGATCGGGTGGGTCTCTAGCGCTGGACACAGCCTAAGCAGGTCGTCGCGACTCCACTTCCGGTCCTGGGAACGAAACACCACGCAATGAGGATTGCCAACGCTCACGCCGGTGAAAGTCAGCGTTTCCCCGGTGACCCTGATCGGTTGCTCGATCAGTTCGTCGACTTCGAGGGTACACGGCAGCGCTTCTGGTCTGAACGTTGCCTTGCCAATGTGCACGGTCGCGCCGCATACCGGACCGGAGGCATCTTCTGCACCGCATTGGTCATGCTGCGTTTCGACGCGTACCGTGCCGCCACGTGTCTCCGCCGTGAACGACTTCTTGCGCGTCCTGCCCTTGGAGTGCAGGTAAAGGGCGAAAATCCGCAGTCCGTTGCCCGAGGTTTCGGCCTCGCTTCCGTCGGGGTTCCAGATCCGCAGGCCGAAGTCCGCCGAACCAGAATCTTCAAGGACCAGGATTCCGTCGCTACCAATACCTTTTTGACGATCACAAATCCTGGCGATGCGCGCGGGGGTCAACGCAAAGGTCAGATCATCCGGATCCAGTACGATGTATTCATTGCCGAGGCCGTGGCCTTTGAAGTAGCTGTTCGCCATGCTCCGCACACATCAGAAACTGTACATCATGTTCAGGCTGACGCCGACCATCGAAAGCTCGTCGGTCGAAATGCCGTACATAACGTCGAATCCCCGGCCCACGGACGAGGCGTGGCTGCGGAGCTGCGTCCACGGTTTTTCGTCGTTGAATTCACTGAACTTCGACCAGCGAACCTTTGCCCCTATGCCCAGATTGGCGCTGAGCGCGTAGTCCACGCCCACGACGGCCTGGTAGGCGGTGAGCAGATCGTTCATCTTGTGCCGGCCCACGGTCGTGGTCCCGGCGAGCCGCGCTTTTCGCTCCGGATGGAGGAAGGTCGAGATCGCGGCCGGGTCGTCATTGCGCTTGAATCTTCCGTAGTAGTCGAGCGAAGTGCTGGAAAGCCCCACGCCGACCCCGATGTAGGGCGTGTAAGGCGAGTTGCTCTTGAACTCGTAATACACGTTGGCAAAAACACTGTGCGAAAGCAGGTCTTCGAGCCCGCCATCCAGGGTTTCGAGCTCCTGCCGTTGTTTCTCCTGGGTCACCGCATCCAGGATCTGATCTTCGCCTTCGCCGCGTGTATAGGTCGTGGTTCGGTAGAGATATTCACCCTCGAACCGCAGGCCGTTCCAGGTGTATCCCAGGGCCAGCACACTCTGCACGCCATCGCCCGCTCCGACTTCGTGCGTCCACTCCGCGGGCGGCGGCGCGCTCGCGCATTCATCCGGACGCGTCTCCGCGAGTCCCGGGTTGGAAAGCTTGTCGCATCGTGTGCCCCAGTCGTTGTCATAGGCGTTGAGGGTCAGGCCCGGGGCTACCGCGAAGCCCAGGTTGGTCCGCAGGTACCAGTTGTTCTGCGACAAGGCCTGCGCCGATGCCGAGGTGGAGGTCTGTGTGGAGGTCGATGTAGTTGCCTGTGCCGATGCCCGTCCGGAGACGGCCGCGACGACCAGGCACAGGGTCAATACCCCGATTCTGTGTTTCATGATGTGATCTCCTTACGATAAGGTTACCATCGTTACGCCGCGGTCGGCGCATCCAGGCCGCTTCCCGTTTCCTTGACCACGAGATCCACCACGGCCCGGAGGGCTTCCGCTTCCGTATCGCCTTCGAGGCGGCGCAGACGATAGTGGTCGATCTGGCGGTCCGACCCGGTACCGTACCGGATGAGGTCGAGAATGTGACGCAGTTGGTCCTCGCATTCCAGGGCGCGCGCGTCTTCGGACAGGGTTTCGACCAGGGCTTCGGCGTACTCGTCGATATCCAGGCGGCCCGAACCCTCCGTATCCCCCAGGAACGCGACCACGCCGTACCGCTGGGCGAGCCAGCAGTTCTCCTTGATCAGCTCCGTCGGCGGTTCCGGCGGAAGGCGCCCTTCCAGGTCGAGACGCATCAGGTGCCGCACGAGACAGGTATAGAGTGCCACGACGCACATGGCGTCGTCCACGGTCTGGCAGATGTCGCAGATGCGCAGTTCCAGGGTGGGAAATGCGCGGGAGGGCCGGATGTCCCACCAGAGCTCGCTGCTGTCCTTGATGAACTCCATCCGCTGGTAGTCTTCGACCAGTTTCTCGAATTCCTCCCATGAGTGCAGCGGTCCGGGCAGCCCCGTGCGCGGCATGCTGCCGAAGAGGGTCAGCCGGTAAGACTTGAAGCCGGTCTCACGTCCGCTGCTAAAAGGCGAGGACGCCGAGAGCGCGTGGAGCAGGGGCAGGTAGCGGCGCATGGCCGTCATCACCCGGACGCGGCTGCCGCCGTCGCCGAAACCTGCGTGGATGTGCATCCCGCCCACGAGCAGCTCCCGCACGGCCTGCTGGTAGGTCATGGCGAACTGTTCGTAGCGGCGGCCCGCCGTGACGACCTGGTTGTGCCAGGCCGCGAAGGGATGGGTGGAGGCGGCCAGCACCGCGGCGCCGTGCTGCGCGGCCGCGTCGATGACGAAACGGCGGGTCTCGATGAGGGCGGAATGGACGTCCGCCACGGACGTGCAGACCCGGGTGGTGGTCTCGATCTGGGACCGGAGGAACTCGGCCACGACTTTGTGGTCGCCGCGGTTCTTCTCACATTCCTCGAAGATGCGCGGATCGGGATCGGGCAGCAGGTCGCGCGTATCCGGGTCGACCAGGAAGAACTCTTCCTCGACGCCGAGGGTGATGGAGAGGGGATCTGAGGTGCTGCCTTTTGCCATGGTTTCTCCCGGGCTGGATTCCGGGAAGATTTTACACGGCGGGCAAGACATAGTCAACCGGTATCGAGTAACGCGTTCCTGACCTCTTGCCAGTCCACAGTACTGTCTGCGGGGTCGTGCAGACGACGCTGTCTATCAAGTTGACACCTAATGACTTATGGGCTAACTTGAACAGACTCACTCGGTCTCACGGGAATACCCCATGATAGAGAAAACCATTAAAAAACGACCCCTGGACGACAAATCCGCTACAGCGGATGATCTTGCCTACTGGATGAGTAAGACACCTGAAGAGCGGGTCGCCGCGGTCGAATACCTCCGAAACCAGTTCTATGGCAATAAAGGCAGACCCCGATTTCAGCGCGTTGCTCGCTTTGTTAAACGCTCATCGCGTTGAGTACATGATCGTCGGTGGACATGCTTTGGCCCTTCACGGTTCGCCACGGTTCACCGGGGATCTGGATATATATTACAAAGCGGACACAGTGAACGCCGAGCGCATGGCCACAGTAATTGCGGAGTTCGGTTTTGGTGATCTGGGATTAACCGCGGATGATTTCCTGACTGCCGAATCGGTTCTGCAATTGGGTGTGCCTCCACGGCGGTTGGATTTCTTAAACTCACTGACGGGCGTTTCGTGGAACGAAGCGCACACTGGGCGAGTGAAGGGTACATATGGTGATATCCAGGTTCATTACATCGGTCGTGACCAACTCATCAAGAACAAGCGGGCAACGGGGAGGCAACGGGACCTGGCGGACCTGGAGATGCTTGAAGGAACCTCAAGTGGTCTCGAAGGGGAGTAACGTATTCCAATAAAGGAAACCACCATGCGACGTTTATTCTTCCTGCTGGCGATGCCCTGTATGCTGGCGATACCCTTTCTGACGGCCGGCAAAGCTCAAGCCCAGGTTTCACTTGAAATCGAGGGGCATGCGACTTTCGCCCTGGAAGAACTGAGCAGGTTGGCGGACGGACAAGGGGTCGGCGGTCTGCTGACGGTTGTCTATCCGGTCCGGCCCTCAAGTATGTTCAATATCATCGGCAAAGCAGGCTTCAATCAATACGGCACCAAGTCTGGCGAGGTTGAGCGACGCGAAATCGTGAGAATCGTCGACTCGGTGTACCAGGGCATTCCGATCACCGCGGGCGCCAGGTTGTATTACGATCAGGACCGGTTATTCTACACCGAAGGACATTTGGGCCTGGAAATCAAGCGGGGTGACCTGGACCCATTCGACGATAAAGACCAGACTTTAACGATCCATCCAGTGCTGGCCATAGGCGCCGGTTTCTCCGTCTCCCCGAGACTGGCCCTGGTCGCATCGCTCGGCTTGAGCACGGATTTGTGGAGATATGCGAATCTGGGGGTCTCGGTTCGTTTCAGGGATTGATTGACCGGCGAGATTCCTGCACGCAGTTAGGGTAGCACGCCGCAGGCTTTCGTGCGCACCAATTGATTGAACATATAAAAACGCGGGACTCACCTCGAGCCCCGCGTTTCTGTTTTCAGAAAGAGACGCAGATACCAGCGGCTCCGCTCCATTCGTCTATGGCCGCCTGCCGCGCCCTCCCTCCCCTCAATTCACCACCTCGTAATCCGCGTCGATGGCGCCGTCTTTCTTCTTCTTCTGCGCCTGCGGATCGCCCTCCGGCTGAGCACCCGGCGGCGGACCCTGCGGACCGTCCTGCGGCCCCTCGGGACCGGCCGCGCCCGCCTGCGCAGCCTGGGCGGCGGCCTGTTCGGCCTGGGCCTGCTGGTAGAGGACTTCCGCGAGCTTCTGGGAAGCCTGGGTCAGCTTCTCGGTGGCCGCCTTGATGGCCGCCGGATCGCTGCCCTCCAGGGCCGTCTTCAACTCGGCTAGGGCCGCATCGATGGCGCCGCGGTCCTCTGCGGAAAGCTTGTCGCCGTGTTCTTCCAGCGACTTCTCCGTCGAGTACACGAGCTGGTCGGCCTGGTTGCGGGCTTCCACCTCTTCCTTCTTCTTCGAATCCTCGTCGGCGTGGGCCTCGGCGTCCTTGACCATCTTGTCGATCTCGGCGTCCGACAGGCCGCTGGACGCCTCGATGCGGATCTGCTGCTCCTTGCCCGTGCCCATGTCCTTGGCCGAGACGTGGAGTATGCCGTTCGCGTCGATGTCGAAGGTCACCTCGATCTGGGGCATGCCCCTGGGCGCCGGCGGGATGCCGTCCAGGTGGAACTTGCCCAGGGTCCGGTTGTAGAGGGCCATGTCGCGCTCGCCCTGGAGGACGTGCACCTCTACCGACGGCTGGTTGTCCGCCGCAGTAGAGAAGACCTGGCTCTTCTTCGTGGGGATCGTCGTGTTCCGGTCGATGAGCCGCGTGAAGACGCCGCCCAGGGTCTCGATGCCCAGCGACAGCGGCGTGACGTCGAGCAGTAGCACGTCCTTCACGTCACCCGAGAGCACCGCACCCTGGATCGCCGCGCCGATGGCCACGACTTCGTCCGGGTTCACGCCCCGGTTGGGCTCCTTGCCGAAGAGTTCCTTGACGATTTCCTGCACCTTGGGCATGCGCGTCGAGCCGCCCACGAGGACCACTTCGTCGATATCCGAAGCCGAGAGGCCCGCGTCGGAGATCGCCTGCCGGCACGGCGCTACCACCCGCTGGACGAGCGGGTCCACGAGCTGCTCGAGCTGGGCCCGCGTCATGGTGCGGTTCAGGTGCTTGGGACCGGAGGCGTCCGCCGTGATGAAGGGCAGGGCCACTTCGGTCTGTCCCGCGGTCGAAAGCTCGCACTTGGCCTTCTCGGCTGCTTCCTTCAGTCTCTGCAGGGCCATGGCGTCGTTGCGGAGGTCGATGCCGGCCTCCTTCTGGAACTCCTCCGCCAGGAAGTCCACCAGGGCATCGTCCAGGTCGTCCCCGCCCAGGTGGGTGTCCCCGTTGGTCGCCATAACCTCGAAGACGCCGTCACCGATCTCGAGGATCGAAATGTCGAAGGTGCCGCCGCCGAGGTCGAAGACCGCGATCTTCTCGTTGCTCTTCTTGTCGAGCCCGTAGGCCAGTGACGCGGCCGTCGGCTCGTTGATGATGCGCTTGACGTCCAGGCCGGCGATGCGTCCGGCGTCCTTGGTGGCCTGACGCTGGCTGTCGTTGAAATAGGCCGGTACGGTAATCACGGCCTCCGTGACGGTCTCGCCCAGATAGTCCTCGGCCGTCTGCTTCATCTTCTGCAGGACCGCCGCGGAGATCTCCGGGGGCGAGTACGTCTTGTCGCTGATCTGTATGCTGACCTGGCCGTTCGACCCTTCCACCACGCTGTAGGGCATGCGGGTGCGCTCGTCGGGCACCTCTTCGAAGCGGCGTCCCATGAACCGCTTGACGGAGTAAACCGTCGCGTCCGGGTTGGTGACTGCCTGGCGCTTGGCCGTCGCGCCGACGAGCCGCTCGCCGTCCTTCGAAAAGCCCACGACGGAGGAGGTGGTCCGGCTGCCTTCCGCGTTCGGCACCACGGTCGGTTCGCCGCCCTCCACCACCGCCACGCAGGAGTTGGTCGTGCCCAGGTCGATTCCAATGATCTTGCCCATGTGTTTCGCTCCTTAGAAACGGGTAAAGCCCGCCTCCGCATGGAGACGAGCCGTGCCCGCTTGCTTGATGAGGCAGGTGCTCCCGCCCCGGGTTTTAACGGAACTGCTTGGACCTGCTTGGATCTGCTTGGACCTGCTTGGACCCGCTTGGACCGGTCCAGTCCCCCGGTTGGAGGACCGGTCGGGTTCGTCCATTTCCGGCCACGCGGCCTCAGGCCACGGTGATCGGAATCTGCCTGGGCTGCGACTCCTTCGATTTCCGCAGCGTGAGGGTCATGACGCCGTCCTTGTACGTGGCGTCGATCGACTCGGTATCCACCGCGTCCGGCACCGGAAACGCGTGCTCGAACTTTCCGCGGGGCTGCTGCTCCGCGTCGCCGTTGAGACCGAAGGGACTCTTGCGCTCGCCGCTGATGGTGAGCACGCCCTTCTCCAGGCTGATCGACACATCCTCCGAAGCTACGCCCGGAAGGTCGACCGCGACCAGGTAGGCATCCTCGGTCTCGTGGGTGTCCACGCGAGGCGACCAGCGTGCCTGGAATCCGGACCTGAGCGGGAACGGCCGGAACAAGCCGTCGAGTTCGGTCCGCAGGTCATGCAGGTTCGCCAGCGGGAAAATGGTTGTCGCTCTCATGATGCTCCTCCTTTTAAGGTAACCAACTGACCTCTTCACAATCTCTCTACAATCTCTTTGCCGCCTTTCGGAACCGAATGGCCATCCCCGGCGTACATTAGTTTAGAAACGCGGGTGATGCGGCAGTTCCGTCATCTGCAACATAGTTAGCGCAAAGAGCGTGCCAGTTCGAAAGGATGCATCCTAAAGAAAGTAAGGGGAACACCGTAAGTCGTTGAATTTGATCCGGTTAGTTTGAATAAAAAAAGCGCAAGATTTGTATGATGAAAACTGACTAATCTGAGTAAGAGCAAATTGAATATGCCAAATTGGCAGAACATGACAAAATGGCATATCGCGACTGCCAACAATAAAATGCGCAACTGGGCTGGCAGGGAGGTGATTTGGAATGAAACTGACCACAAAGGTTCAGGTCAGGGATGACGAGTCGCTCGACTTGTACCTGAAAGAGATCGGCGATACGGAACTGCTCACGCCCGAGGATGAGGAGGAACTGGCCCGCCGCATCCGGGACGGCGATGAGAAGGCGCTGGAGACCATGATTCACGCGAACCTGCGTTTCGTCGTCGTGGTCGCCAAGCAGTACCAGAACCAGGGCCTTGCCCTTTCCGATCTGATCAGCGAGGGGAATATCGGCCTGATGAAAGCCGCGCGCCGTTTCGACGAGAAGAAGGGGTTCAAGTTTATCTCCTACGCCGTCTGGTGGATCCGTCAGGCAATCCTCCACGCGCTGGCCGAGCAGGCCCGGCTGATTCGGCTGCCCGTCAACAAGATCGAGGAACTGCGCCGGATCGAGCGTTCCATCAAGAAGCGTGAAGCCGAAATGGCCCAGGCCGGGGAAACCTCCAGTGACGGAGGCGACGAGGGCGAAGAGCGGAGTTACGGCAAGGGACGTCATCCCGCCCTGCCGGAATGGGCGAGCACGCCGCTTTCGCTGGACGCGCCGGTGGGCGATCAGGATGCCTACACCCTGATGGACCGGCTCCGGGACCAGGACAGCAAGATGCCTGACGATGCACTGCAGGAAGAGCTGCTGCGGACGGAAGTGAGGCGTGCGGTTTCGAACCTGACCGATCGCGAGAGCGAGGTGTTGAACCTGTACTTCGGCCTGAACTCGGACCGGGCGTACACGCTGGAAGAGATCGGGGTGCGTTTTGGCCTGACGCGGGAACGGATCCGCCAGATCAAGCAGAAGGCCATCAACAAGCTGCGCCATACCCGCCACGGCAGCCGGCTGGCCGCCTACGCGGATTAAGTGGAGCCGGCTAAAACTGCGGCGTCGCGTGAACTCTTGAACGGACTAGACATGATCCGTCTGCCATTGCCCCGGCAGGAGTTCACCGGCGCCTTTTTTGTTGGTTATTCCGACGTAACAGGTATTGGTCTTCTTGGTAGACTGCAGTGTTATGTGGGAGAATCGGACTGGATGATTTGTATTTCCAGGTCTGGGTATCTTGATGTCAGAGACTCAGCAGCGTTTATTGCGCCTTCTGTTGTCCACTGATTGGTTAAAGCGTATGTTTTTCCATCTACTTCGAACAACTCACCTTTGTCAATAAAGAACCGTCTCGGTCTGTCTTTAGTTATATTTCGCAGTTCACGCCTGAATTCTACCGAACTGACGCTTCTTTCGATTACGTGAAACGGGTTTGGCTTCACCTTTTCAATTGAAGAAACCACCTCTTCAATAGGCTTTCCCTTTGAAATCACGTATCGTGTGATATGATGTATCATCTTACGACTGCTTAGGTTTGGCTGTTGATTTCCTTCCGTTGTAACCTCAAAACGTACCGTATCCCTCGACCTCTTTCTCGCCTCCCGCTCTTTCATCGTTTTCTCTCGAATCCTCACCTGATATTCCTCTGCTTCCGGCAAAGGAATGAGCGTCTGGATATCAAGAAACAAGCCGTCTTGACTTAGGTACGGATTCATTCTAACACAACGAATATCCAAACCGAAATTGTTTAACCACATGACAGAAGTACAAAGTTCTTTGGAGAATTCCGCTGACGCCAGAACGATTTTAACATCCTGAGCGAATTCATCTTTAGGTTCTTCCCAACCCAGAAACTCCAATAGACTTTCTTCAGGATTGATCTCACTTTCGTTCTTTCTCAGGTAAGAACCATACGTATCCACAAGCTTATCGAATGTCAGTGTAGAAATCATCGCTGCATATCTCAGTGCCTGTAGATCCATGTAACCGCCATCGGTGGTACGTTTGAGTTCGATCACAACCAGATCCGCGTTTTTGTCGATGCCCAGAAGATCAATTCTATTCTTTCTGTCCTCCCAGTCGCCGAATTCCTCACTCACGATCAGAGTGTCAGGTGAAATTGCATCGATTTGAGACTTCAACATCTGCTGCAAATCGAACTCTCTCAGCCCCTGATTCTCAAATGTAGTCTCATCAAGTCGAACGATTTGTTGGTCCTGTACTTTGTAAAGTGGCATGGAAACCTTTAAGTTGAGGAATCGAAACCATACGGTGGGTCCGAGTCATGATTCCCGGAACACATTGTAAATTGAATTAAGAATCCAATGCAGTGTTTATTTCTCGCTGCGCTTCTCCCGCTCCATGTACATGTCGAAGTCCATCTTCTCATACCATCCGCCTTCGACGAATCGCAACATGGGCGCGAAGAGATCGGGACCGTAGTATCCCTTGACGGGCAGGAGGGGACGGCCATCCGAGGTGAGAAACCACGTGGTGGGATAGCTGCCCACCTGGAACATCAGGGCCACCTGGTATTCCGTCAGGGTCTGGCCCTGGATGGTCAGCGGTTGGGAGGATTCCGCGTTCAGCTTTACCGGGATGAAGGATTTGCTCAGTTGCTTCAGGACGGCCTCGTCGCGGTAGGTCTTCTCGTTCATCCTTCTGCAGTTTGGACACCAGTCGGTGTAGAAGTTGACGATGATGAGCTTGCCGGACTCCTTTGCCAGCGCCAGGGCCTTGTCGAGCCGTTGCCAGTCGGGTTCGGCCGGCTTCTTCTCATTGACTTCGCCAGCCGTGGCGACCGGAACGCCAATGGTCGCACCGGCACCGATCGCCATGCAGAACATGACCACGAGGAAGGCCGCAAGGGCGGCACCTGGCCGTCCTCCTGTGTAACTTCTCACGGACCGCGTTTCGATAACTACTGATTGCCTGGACGGCATAGATCGGAATCCCGGATGGGTAGGTAGTAATCGTCTTGTTTTCTTAAATCATCTTTCCGCTTAACCTACCGTTTCCACGCCGAAAGTCAAGCCGAAACCCCTCCGCCGCGCCGACGAGATAGGCCTTGTCATCCCCCTCTATTCCCTCCATATTGTAGGGATTCGGCAGACTTCAATTAGTGCGAAACGCCATTCAGTTGCAGCGTAATGAACGCACTTCCGAAACCCCGGTGCAGCCGTCAATTCCGGTGCACGGCGGTTTCTGCGGGACGACCTCCATGACCAAGCTCGAAACATCCTATCGGCAGGCCTTCGGCCAGTCGGCCGCGCTGTACGAGCGCGCGCTCGAGCGGTTCCCCAACGGGGTGACCCACGACGGCCGGTTCATGCGCCCCTTCCCGGTATACATCGACCGCGCCCACGGGTCGCGCAAGTGGTCGGTGGAAGGCCGGGAGATCATCGACTACTGGATGGGGCACGGATCCCTGATCCTGGGGCACAGTCACCCGGTGATCGTCGAAGCGATCGCGGAGCAGGCAGCCAGGGGCACCCACTACGGCGCCTGCCACGCACTCGAGATCGAATGGGCGGACATGATCCGGCAGCTCATGCCCTCCGCGGAGACGGTCCGCTTCGTTTCTTCCGGCACGGAAGCCACGCTCATGGCCATCCGGCTGGCGCGGACCTTCACGGGACGGCGCAAGGTCATCAAGTTCCGGGGGCATTACCACGGCTGGCATGACCAGGTGCTGGACGGGGTCGGACCGGGGAACAAACAACCCATGCCGGGCGTGTTGCGGGAGGTGTTCGATACGCTGATCAGCCTGCCGGAGGTCAACCTGGACCGCGTGGCGGACATCCTCAGGCGCGACAACGACGTCGCCTGCCTCATCCTGGAACCGACGGGCGCCATGTTCGGCGGCGTGGAACTGTCCGACGACATCGTCCCGGGCCTGCGGGAGCTCACCGAGCGGCACGGCGTGATCTTCGTCATGGACGAGGTGGTCACGGGGTTCCGGTGTGCACCGGGCGGTGCGCAGGAGCATTACGGGATCCGGCCGGACCTGAGTACGCTGGCCAAGATCGTGGCCGCGGGCTTGAATGGCGGCGCCCTGGTGGGTCGCGCGGACATCATGGAACTGCTGGAACTTCGCGACGACGCGGAGTGGCAGACCGACAAGAAGATGCTGCACTACGGGACCTTCAACGCGAACCCCCTTTCCGCGGCTGCGGGCATCGCCATGCTCCGGCGCATCGCCGACGGCCGCGACATCGCCGTGGCCAACGAACTGGCGGCGGAGCTGCGCAAGCGCATGACGGAGGTGCTGGCCGCCAACGGGCTGGACGACTGGCGGGTCTACGGCTCCTTCTCCGGGTTCAAGATCCTGTCGGCGGGAACGGCCACCGCTGACCGCCGGGGCGACGCTGACCTGCTCCACGCCATACGCCAGGCTTTGCTCCTGAACGGCGTGGACTGCATGGGGGTCGACGGCCTCACTTCTTCGGTCCATACCACCGAGGACGTGGAACGCACGGCCGAGGCCTTTGACGGTGCGATTTCGCTGCTTAAGCGGGACGGGATAATCCCATGACAGTGGGGATAATCCCTTGACAGCAGGGGGGCCGGCGCGTAGGTTGCGCCGGTGTTAAACAAGCCGTTTTAATCCAACGATTCGATCAAGGAGAACAGACATCATGGCGACTGAAAGAGCCGGTGCGGCGACCTTTCAAGGCAATGGATTGACCCTGTTGGGCGACGAGGTGAAGGTGGGAGACGCGGCGCCGGACTTTTCCGTGCTGGCGGACGACCTTTCCGCCGTCACGCTGGCGAATTACGCAGGAAAAGTGAAGGTCATCTGTCTCGTACCGTCTCTCGACACACCAGTCTGCGACACCGAAATCCGCCGGTTCAACCAGGAAGCCGCGGGCCTCGGCGACAACGTGGCGGTGCTGGCGGTAAGCACGGACCTGCCCTTCGCCCAGAAGCGCTGGTGCGGCGATGCGGGCGCCGACAACGTGACGGCGCTGTCCGACCACCGCGACACTTCCCTGGGCGTGGCCTATGGCGCCGTGATCAAGGAACTGCGCCTGCTGGCGCGCGCCGTCTTCGTCATCGACGCTTCCGACACCGTGCGGTACGCGGAGTACGTGACGGAAATCACCGAGGAACCGGATTACGACGCCGCCCTGGCGGCCGCCCGCGCCGCCGTCTGATCGAGGTACTCTAGCCATGGCCAAACTCACCTATCACGCCCACGCCAGTTACTCGCTGACGGACGGCAGCCATGACCTGCTGTTCGATCCCTTCATCACGGGCAATCCACTGGCGACGATTTCAGCGGACGACCTGAATCCCGACTACATCCTGCTGACCCACGGACACGGCGACCATATCGGCGACGCTGTGCCCATCGCCCGGCGCAGCGGGGCGACGATCATCGCCTCCTTCGAACTCGCCAACTACTGCGAGGCCCAGGGCGCCGAGACGCACGACCTGGGGATCGGCGGTGCGTACACCTTCCCCTTCGGACGGGTGAAGCTCACGCAGGCGACTCACAGTTCGTCGATCACCGCGGACGACGGGGCCATCGTGTACCTGGGAAATCCAGCGGGGATCATTGTGCGTTTCGAGGGGAAGACGATCTACAACACGGGCGATACGGGGCTCTTCGGCGACATGGCCCTGATCGGCCGCCTGGAGAAGCCGGACGTCGTGATCATGCCCATCGGAGACAACTACACCATGGGGATCGACGACGCCGTGGAGGCGGTGCGGATGATCGGCGCCGGCACCGTGATCCCGGTCCATTACAACACCTTCCCGGTGATCGAGCAGGACCCGGCTGAGTTCGTCGACAAGGTGGGCGACCTGGCCCGCTGCGTCGTGCTGAAGCCGGGCGAGTCGGTCGAGTTATAGGCCCTTTCACACCATCCGTCGCAGCCGCACGGCCATCATGGGCGGTGTTTCCCTGAAGTTCGCCCAGGACAACTCGCGGTCGGCTTCCACGCTTTCGTCGAAGGCGCGTTCCTCCAGGCCGTCCAGTACGAACCCTGCTTCGAAACAGGCGGCCAGCAGTGCGGACAGGGGCCGGTGAAAGATGAGGTTGGGCACGGGCTGGCCCACGATGGCCAGTCCCTCGAAGGGCTGCGGCGTCAAATAGCGGTCGATCTTGATTCCGACTTTCTGGATCATTCTCCCATCCTGGTCTACCTGTTCCGCGTAGCGTACGGCGTAGGGCGCCTGGAAGCACGGGTGCGTCAGGCTGAAGACGAAAACACCACTCGGCTTCAGAAGGCCGTGCACGGCGCCGAACATCGGTCCGACCTCGGCCATGTCCATGACGGCCATGTTGGATACGGCCGCATCGAAGCTATTCCTCCCCAGTCCTTCCAACTCCTTCGTATCCGTCACGTCGATCACGCGGTAGTCGATCTCGCCCGCGGGTTCGTTTTCTGATGCACCGGTCCCATGGCCTTCCGAATGTTTCCGCGCCTTATCGATCATCCCGGCGCTTCCATCGATCGCGGTGACCCGTGCGCCCAGTCCGGCGAGAAAACGCGAGAAGTTCCCGTTTCCGCAGGCGATGTCGAGCACGTTGTCGCCAGACTTCACGTCCAGCAGCCGTTCCATGGCCGGCCGCACCAGCAGGTTGTGGAAATCGTTGCTGTGTTCGCCCATGTAGTCGTCCCAGAATCCGGCGTTCAGGTTCCATCTACTCTGCGCGTCGCCTGCCAGTTCCGGCCAGTCTGACGTGGGCATGTTGGCTCCTTTACTCAAACACCCGCATGGGTGGATCTTCCACTTGCAGGCCGTGTTCCGCCGCCCAAGCGCGCAGGGGCACGTCGTCACCCTCCCAGGGCCGGCAGAAGAGCTGCGCCGTGATCGGATCCATGGTCTCGAGCACATCATCGGGCGGCGTCGGATGTTGCTGGGCCCACCAGCGGTAGGCGTAACTGATGAGCAGGACCTTTGTGGTGTTCCCGGTGAAATTGACCCCGGGCGTGTGGTAGATGCTCGTGCTGAAGATGTAGGCGTCTCCCGCATTGAGGGCCGGCTCGACGAACTTCGGCGGGTCCAGTGAATCCTTTTTGAACCGCAGGGCCTCGTTCAGTCTGTGGCTGCCGGGCACGAGCATGGTCGCACCCGCGTCCGGCGACGGAAAGTCGGTCAGGCAATAGCCGACGCGGACCGCCACCGTCCCTCGTATGGGATGATCCGGCCTGAAGTTATTCAGGTCGCGGTGCCAGTTCCTGAAGGACCGGCCGTCGCCGTCGGGATAGATCGGCTCGTCGGAGGCCGGCTGGGGATACTTGTAGATGAGATGCCCCCGCATCATATGGATGTCATGGGAGAGCAGTTGCACCACGAGGGGTACCGTGCGGCTGTTCGTGGTGAGTTCCACCAAGGCGTCCGCTTCGTACAGATCTATGTACCGGTTGGCGTAGTAGTTGTGGATCGGTCCGGCGGTCTCCATGAACCGGTCGCCGACGGCCATAACACGGTTGCGCAGGTCGTCGTCGAGGGCGTTCTTGACAATCAGGTAACCGTGTTCCCGGAAGTGATCCCGCTGCTCGGAAGTTAGGGGTGTGAACTCCATGTTGTTTCCTTGAAAGATGTCGGAGGAATACAGGTGGCAAGGGCAAATATAGAAGCCGGCACGCGGATCGTCAATATCCAGCGTCCCACGACGCTCCACACCAGGCTGCGCTATTTCGATAAGCGCCAGGCGTTTTTTCCACATTCCATCGCATTTTACAAGGATTTAACCTCCGGGTAATATGCCTGTAACAGATGGGGACTATATTGGAAACTCAGTTTCAAAATGACCGTTTCCAATCCATCACAACAGGGAGGTTTTCCGTATGTCCCTTAGCGGCATATTACGTATCGCTGCATGCCTGGCGCTTGCGGTTCCCGGCGCGGCTTTCGCGCAGGAAGAGGCTGCGGCCCCGGCGGCTGTGCTGAATTCCGGGGATACCGCCTGGATGCTCGTCAGCTGCGCCCTGGTGCTGCTCATGCTGCCCGGCCTGGCCATGTTCTACGGCGGGCTCACGCGCACCCGGAACGTACTGGGCACCATGATGCACAGTTTCGCGGCCATGGGCATCATGGGCGTGCAATGGGTGATCTTTGGATTCGCCCTGGCCTTCGGCGCAAGCGCGATCATACCGGGCGTCCTCGGCTGGAGCTCCGACTACTTCCTGCTGGGCGGCGTCGATCCCGGAACCCTCTGGGACGGAACGAACATCCCCACGTACCTGTTCGCCATGTTCCAGGGCATGTTCGCCATCATCACCCCTGCCCTGATCGCCGGGGCCATCGCCGAACGCGTGAAGTTCGGCGCCTACTGCCTGCTGATCCTGCTCTGGGGTTTCGTGGTGTACGAACCCCTGTGCTACATGGTGTGGAACGCGGACGGCATGCTCTTCAAGGACGGCGCCATTGACTTCGCCGGCGGCACGGTGGTGCACATATCTTCCGGCGTGGCGGGCCTGGTGGCCGCCATGGTGCTCGGTCCCCGGCTCGGTTATCCCGGACGGGCCATGAAGCCCAACAACCTGACCATGACCCTTATCGGCGCGGGCCTGCTCTGGATCGGCTGGTTCGGCTTCAACGCCGGTTCCGCCGTGTCCGCGGGTGAAACGGCCGTCCAGGCCCTGACGGTGACCCAGATCTCCGCCGCCGCGGGCGCCGTGGGCTGGATCGTTACGGAGCTGATCCACCATGGCAGGGCCTCAAGCCTCGGAATCGTTTCTGGCATCCTGGCCGGTCTGGTCGCCATTACGCCGGCCGCGGGCAGCGTGACTCCGGCCTGGGCCCTGGTCTTCGGTTTCGGCGCGGCGGTGGTCTGCTTCCTGATGGTGCAGCTCAAGGGCAAGCTGGGTTACGACGATACGCTCGACGTCTTCGCCATCCACGGCATCGGCGGCATGTTCGGCGCCCTGCTCGTCGGCCTGGTCGCCACAGACGTCGGCGGCTGGTCGCAGTTCCTGATCCAGATCAAGGGCGTGGTCATCGCCATCGCGCTGTCGGCCGTCGGTACGGGCGTCCTCGTGTGGTTGATCGACCGGACGATCGGGCTTCGCGCCACGGACGAGGATCAGCTGGTCGGCCTGGACCACTCCCAGCACGGGGAGGACGGTTACGGACTGACTCACCTGTAGTCGACCACGCTGAGGTCACGGGCCGGGAACAGGCCCGAATCTATCATCAGACCATTACTTCAGGAGTCGTCAGACCTATGAAACTAATCGTAGCCATCATCAGACCGGAGAAGCTCGACGACGTCCGGAACGCGCTCGACGAGAAAGGCATCCCCGGCATGACCCTCTCCAGGGTGTCGGGGCATGGCCGCACCGCCCATCGCACGGGACTTTACCGGGGACAGGAGATCGACATCCCCCTCGCGGCCAAGATCCGCATGGAAATCGCCGTCACCAACGATCAGAAGGACGAGATCGTGGACGTGATCTGGAAGGCCGCCAGGTCGGGCGGCGACCGGACGGGAGACGGCAAGATATTCGTGGTGCCCGTCGAAGAAAGCGTCCGCATCAGCAGCGGGGAACGCGGTGAGGACGCGGTGTAGGGAACTGGTGTATAAACCGTGTGGAGGAGTGATGTAGGGAATCTGTTGTGAGACCGCCGGTCCGGTGGCGTCATCGGGCCGGCGGTTTTCTTTCTTTGACAACGGCCGACGCCTTCTCCTGGCTTCGGGCCGGTGGTTTCCAGCCGGAGGCCGACTCAACCCCCCTGGTCCACGAACCGTACGTGTGTGTTCGGTTGGTAGACCTCGCCTTCCGTGTACGGCCGTTCTTCTTCATCCGTCCTTATGATATACAATTCCAACTTTCGGTCCTCACAGTCGCCGAACAGCAACAGGGAATTCCTGTACGGATCACCCACCAGGAAATCACGATAGACCCACGTCCCCCCCGGTTCGATGGGGTCGAATATGTACTGGTAACCTTCCTCCTCCGCCACGGCGGCGCTCCAGCCAGTAAATCCGTCACTGCGTGAATTACACTGGAAATCCAGCAAGACCATGATGATGGGCTGATCCATCTGATTGCGAAAACCCCAGTCCACGAATGGGAATCCATCGAGGCTCCTTTTGGTAATGGTAAGTACTACCTCGATCGGCGGGTCATCATTCGCACCCACGGTCGGAATAGGGTTCGGCGGCGGGTGGCTCGCTGTTATGGGCGACCGGACTGGATCAGGCTCCGCTGGATTGCTGCAAGACAAGGCAAAGGACGTGAGCAAGACGAGAAGCCACGGCAACAGTATCGACATGCTGATTTCCCGGTTTTTATCAGAAATTTCGGACGTAAAGGCCCTACAGCGCATCCGCCCGCGTCCTGAGATTTTCAATACCCGCCGTCATGGCCCGCAGGCGCGGGCTTTCCGACTGCATGATCCGCTCATGGGGCTCCAGGATGTAGGGACTGAACCGCTTGATGGACGCCAGGTGGGCGTCCGTTGTGGGACGGGCCGCGTACTTGAGGGCGACATAGCGTCTCCGCCCGGCCTTGCCGTAGACGGCGTGGTAGAGGCACTGGTTGAAAACGACCGCGTCTCCAGGATCCGTCTCAACGGGATGACAGGGGACCTCGTTGCCCGGAGATCCGAAGAACGCGGGATCGTCGAGTCCGTGCCGCTGCTGGAACGGTGCGAGTTCCTCGTGGAAGGGAGACCGGTGTGATCCGGGTATGACGCGCAGCGCCCCCGCTTCCTTCCGCATCGGATCCAGGTACATCATGATCTTGATGCGCAGGTAGCCGAGTTCCTGCGGCCCGGGCCGGTCCGCGTGCCAGTGGTGGTAGGGCCGCCGGGTCATGGTGCCCTGTACGCCTTCCGACCCCGACCAGATCATGTCCTGGCCGAGCAGCTGCACCATGGGCGTATAGATACGGTCGTCCTCGATCATGGGCAGGGCGGCCGGGTGCAATTCGAGGAACGGCGCGATGGACACGTGCTCGTCCTCCGCGGGCTGATGTCCCAGTTCCGCCGTCCATATCACGTCCGCCAGGCGTCCCAGTTCCTCGGTTTCCTCCACATTCAATACCTTCCTGAGCACGATAAACCCGAATACTCTGAAATGATGGATCTGGTCTTCTGTCAGCATGGCGGGATCCCTGCTGAATGGTGGTTTACGTGGCCGCGTGATGTCGAGCCGAGTGAAGCGGCAAGAAGGTCTTGAACAATAGCCATATCCTTAATAACATGGGTCATAATCAGCCGCAAGGCTAAATCAGTGAGACAAGCAACTCGCGTGGTGCGGCCTGCCAATGTGCGGGTCTGCCCATGTACGAATTGCCCTTGCGCGGACTACCTATGTACGACGCGGCTTGCCTTGCACGGTGGGGCCCGCCCATGCGCGGCGCGGCCAACCTGTGCCGCCCGCCCATCATCAGGATCAAATGACCATGGCCCTTACCGAAGGCAAGACCGTAAACGGCAAGAAGGACGGCTACTGGATCACCTATTACGCCAACGGTAACAAGCGCAGCGAAGGCAACTACCGGATGGGCGTGAAGGACGGGAACTGGATCCAGTACTTCAGCAACGGTAACAAGAAGAGCGAAGGACGGTTCAAAAACGGCCTCAACGAAGGCTGGTACACCTGTTGGCACGAGAACGGGACCAAACAGTGGGAAGGCGACTACGGTCCTCACGTGGGCAAATCCTACGACGGCAAGAAAGAAGGCCGTTGGTTCTGCTACTCGGCGAAGGACGGCGAGACCGTGTGGCGCACCATCGAATACAAGCACGGCACGCGTACGCGTCCCGATGTACACCCCCTCGGACCGTGTTTAATGTGCGGAGATCCCATCCACGATCCCGATACGGATCTTTGCCCGGCGTGCAACCGCCCGTGAAACCCCGGATGACGCGCCGCGCATTCCTCCAGTCGTCTACCGCTGCGGGCCTGGGCCTGATGGCCGGCTGTAATCCGGCGCCGTCGCCCGGCGTCATCTTCAAGGGCTGGGTCTACGAACCCGACCTGGTCCGGGAGAACCTCGACTACTTCGAACGGCAGACCGGCATCCGGGTGGACTATAACGCCGTATCGGGAAACTACCACGACAAGATGGTGGCGCTGCACGTGGGCGGAGCGCCCATGGAATGCTGCTACGTCCGCGACGACGACTTCGCCGAATGGGTCGAGGCCGGCTGGCTGCGTCCCTGCGACGACCTCCTGGACGCGGATCCCGATACGTCGGCGACGACCGCGGATCTCTTCCCCTACAACCTCTCGTCCATGACCTACGGCGGCAAACGCTACGGGCTGCCGTACTACACCGACTTCAACATCTGGATCTACAACGCGCCTATGCTCGAGGCGGCGGGATTCGACGCCCCGGCCCGCACGCTGGACGAGTTGACCGAGCAGGCTGTCAAGGTCCGGGAGGCGCGGGTCCGCACGCCGGCCGGGGACATCATCGAGTACCCGATCATGCTCAACTTCCGGCAGAGCGTGCTCGGATTCCTCGACTGGTGGACGCTGAACTACGCCAGCGAGGCGACGCTGTTCGACGATGACCTTAACCCCACCTTCCCGGATGACGAGGACCGCCGGGCCGAGACCATCCTGCAGTGGCTGACGGACGGAATCCACCGTCACCGCATCATCTCCCCTTCGTCGCTCACCGCGGGACAGATGCGCGACCACGTCGCCAGCGGCCGCCAGGTCTACGGCATACTCAACAAGTACGACCTGGAATACGTGAACAACCGACGGAACTCGGTGGCCGCGGACGATGAGCTGAAGCGGCGGGGCTCGGATGCGCTGCACGCGAAGGTGTACCGGATGGCGCCGGTGCCGTCGATCTCGGCGGAACAGCACGGCACCCTGGGATGGACGCGCATGTACTGCCTGACGTCGAGATGCCGGGAAGACCGGATGCAGGACGCCTGGGCGCTGATGAAGTTCCTGGGCGCGAGGGACGCGGAAGGAGAGTACTACACGGCGCGGCGCTGGTTCCGCCTGCGGGGACTGGGTTTCGCCTACCGGTCGCTGCTGGACGATCAGGACATCATCGCCCAGACGGAACAGTGGGGCGAGATCGACAAGGTCCGGGAGCAGTCCCGCCACGTCCGGCCGCGGGAGAACATCAAGGCGCCGTGGTTCCCCGACTTCAAGATCTACTACCAGCCGGAGATCCAGAAGATCCTCCTGGGGCAGCAGTCGGCCCGCGACGGACTCGGCAAAATCGCGCGGCGCTGCCGCCAGCTGATCGCGGATTGGAGTTGAACACGCCGATATGACCGTACTGAGACCCTCCTTTTTCATGACGCGGACGCGGGACTTCCTACCCCTGCTGCTGAACCTGCCGGCGGTGATCCTGCTCCTCGCCTTCATCGCCTATCCCATCGGCATCTCCTTCTGGATGAGCCTGCACCGGTACAACCTGCGGCGACCCGACCAGGTGTACTTCCACGGCCTGGAGAACTACGCGACCATCCTCGCGAGCCCCGAGTTCTGGAACGCGCTGTGGATCTCGCTGTACTTCACCTTCATGGCGGTCCTATTGGTCATCGTGATCGCCATGGCCATCGCCCTGCTGCTCCACGAGTCCTTCCGCGGCCGCGGCGTCGTGCGTGCCTTGCTGCTCATTCCCTGGGCCATTCCGGGTGTGGTCAACGGCCTGATGTGGGTCGGCCTTCTCGGCGATTACGGTGCCTTCAACGCAATGCTGGAGGACACGGTCGCGACTGTCAACTACCTGTTTGGTATCAACATTGTATATACCGGCATGGCCTCGCCCTTCGTCGCGCTGAACGCCGCCATCGGCGCCCACGTGTGGCGGAGCGTGCCCTTCGCCTGCATCATCTTCCTGGCGGCCATCCAGGCCATTCCGACGGAACAGTACCGGGCCGCCCGGGTGGACGGCGCCACGTCGTGGAACCGCTTCCGGTTCATCACCCTGCCCTGGCTGTACCACGCCGTGCTCGTCGTCGCCATCTTCGAAACCATGAACGGCTTCCGGGCCTTCGACCTGATCTACGCGCTCACGGGCGGCGGTCCCGGCGACGCGACCCACGTGATCGCCTGGCAGACCTACAAGGAGGCCTTCGCCCGGCTCGACTTCGGCGGGGCCAACGCCTATTCGTACCTGATCACGCTGATTACCATGACGCTGGCCATCATCTACATCCGGCTGCTGTACCGCCGCGGACTCGTCCAGGGATAGGGGACTATCATGTGGCGACGCGCCTCGCTCTACATCTATGCCCTGGCGGCCGTGATCTACCTGACTTTGCCCTTCGCCTGGGTGGCGGCCGTCAGCCTCATGCCCGAACGGGAGGTGACGCAGCAGCGCTGGTGGCCCGATGAGCCCACCATCGGCAACTACAGCCTCTATTTCGACGTGGAGGGACGGACGGCGGACGTGGGCGCCGCCATCGCCCGGCAGTTCCCCCGGGCCATCGTCAACAGCCTGATCATCGGCACCGCGGTGATGCTCCTCAACCTGACCTGCGGTTCCCTGGCGGCCTACGCCCTGTCGCGCCTGCCGTTCCGGGGCAACCTGCTGCTCCTGCTGTTCTATCTCGGTTCGCGGAGCGTGCCCGGCGTGGCCATCATGATCCCCATGTACCTGCTGATGCGGAGCTACGGACTCCTCGACACGCACCTGTCGGTGATCCTGTCCCACACGACCTTCACCCTGCCCTTCACTATCTGGATCCTGAAGGGCTATTTCCAGACCGTGCCCCTGGACCTGGAACGGGCCGCACGGGTCGACGGCTGCACGCCGCTGGGCGCGCTGCTGCGGGTGTTTCTGCCGGTAACGACGCCGGGACTGGTCGCCGTGGGCATCTTCGCCTTCATCGCGTCCTGGGGCGAGTTTCTCTTCGCCCTGCTCTTCACCACCACCATCGCCTCCCGTCCGGTCACGGTACTGGCGTCGGATTTCGCCCAGGAACTGCAGGTGCCCTTCACCGTCATCGCCGCGGGCGGCGTGCTGGTCATCCTCCTACCCCTGGTCCTGTCCTTCCTCTTCCAGCGGCTCATCATCCAGGGCATCGGCGGTTCGGTGACGGGGTAGGCAAGCGATAGGATAGTCAGATGGTCAGAAGATCCCGCGGCCGGTTCATCGTTTAGTTGAGGAGCAAATCCATTGGCTCGAGTCCGGTTAAACAACCTTACGAAACACTTCGGCGATGTGGTGGCCGTGGACGACGTCACGCTCGACATCGCCGATCGCGAGTTCCTGACGCTCCTGGGTCCCTCGGGCTGTGGCAAGACCACCCTGCTCAACATGATCGCCGGGCTCGAATCCCCCACGGCGGGCGAGGTATGGTTCGACGACCGGAACGTGACGGCCGTGCCGCCCGAACGGCGGGACATCGCCATGGTATTCCAGACCTACGCCCTCTATCCCCACATGAGCGTCTTCGACAACGTCGCCTTTGGTCTCAAGATGCGCGGCGTGCCCGCGGAGGATCGAAAACGACTCGTGCTGGAAGCGTCAAAGACCATGGAGATCGAACACCTGCTGGACCGCAAGCCCCGGGCGCTCAGCGGCGGCCAGCGGCAGCGGGTCGCCCTGGCCCGCGCCATCGTACGCGATCCGGGCGTGTTCCTCCTCGACGAACCGCTTTCCAATCTGGACGCACAGCTTCGCGTGGTGATGCGCACGGAACTCAAGCGGCTCCACGGCGAGCTGGAAATGACCTTCGTCTACGTCACCCACGACCAGGCCGAATCGCTCATCCTCTCCGACCGTATCGTGGTCATGAAGGAGGGGCAGATCCAGCAGATCGGCACCCCCGAGTCCATTTACGACAACCCCGCCAACACCTTCGTGGCGGGTTTCGTGGGGAGCCCGCCCATCAACCTGCTCAAGGGCACGCTGGAACAATCGGCCGGTGGCGTCTGGCGGGTAGTCGGCGAGGGGTACGCTTGTGATGTGGCTGCGTCGATGGTAGAGCGCATGGAACCGCCGGAAGGGCAGGAGGTATTTCTGGGTGTTCGGGCCGAGGACATCGGGGTAGAACCGGCTCCGGCATCACCGGGATCGACCAGTAAGGCACCAGATTCCGCGACTGCGGTAGCCTCGGCGCCGGACTCCGGGTCAAATAACTCCCGGCCTCCAGTCCGGGCAACGGTCGTCGTGCGCGAACCCATGGGCAGCGACCTTTACCTGACGGTTGATGTCGGAGGCACCAACGTCAAGGTGCGCACCCGGCCGGACGTTCGTTTCGACCGGGGCGACAGCGTGGATCTCTCTTTTGACCCTGGGAAGATACATCTGTTCGACGGGGAGAATGGAGAGGCGCTGACCACATCAAAATTATGATCTCATACTAACTGTATAGCAGAGTTCTTGATCCTGCAGGTTTCTCTTTAAAAAAACAATTGGTGTTTACAAATGTCGTAATTTATACGAAAGGGAAACATGTAGTAACGAACTGGTGGAGATGTGTTCACAACCCAGATTGGCTGCAACTTCGCATGTACTGAAAACTACTGAAACAGTTATCTACGTCGTAGGGTGAACCATCAGAACGAATCTCTCCTTCTCGATCAAAACATAACGGACCATCGAAGTTACACTCAACAAATGACCCATCTGGGTTCAACCATATCCATGTAAAACCATCGCCACCTTTTGATTTCAACTTGCCTTCATCGCCAATAATCTCCCATGCATCCCTAAGGTCGGGAGCGCCAGCGTGACCAGCAGGTCTTAACATAAGATATTCTTCATATGTGACGATTCGAACGCTGGTCGGAAATTGTGACGGTGAATCGTTGCACTGTACACCGAATACCATTGCCGAGACTACGACGAACATAGTTTTAGTACATAAAACGGGATTCGTCATTTATCCCTATTCTTCTTTCGCATAAACTCCCATTGCTTCTGTGGTGGCGTTTTCGCATCAGCGCGTGCCAAATCTTCCGGGGAAGCAGCAATTGGCGGTGGTAGTGGATATATTACGGGCCTTCCACGCGTACGCGTAGGAGATGTACTACCGACGATTTCTTTTTCCTTTGCCTTGCGTTTGCGCTTCACCAAAAAGTATCTGCCTTAGTACGGTTCATCAACGGACATTTGAGCATTCATAACGGATACTCCATCTGAAGGGTAGTGTGGAAACCCCGGTTTGTAATACGGTTTACTGGTGGAATCACTACCCAGTTTCCACAACAGATACTCCATGCCGAACGACCCCTTAACGCTGTTGCAGTACCCACATAACAGTTGCAGATTGGAGAGGTGGTCCGTGCCACCCACGCTACGGGCGATGATGTGATCCACCGTCAAGTTGTTGATCTTAAAGTGTTCCCTGCATCCGTTGCAATTCCCTTCCTGTTCGCCGTACAGGGCCGTTTTGTTCTCCTTGCAGTTGTACTTAGGCAGTTTGCCAAGATCGGTACGTTTAGGGATATCGAAACGTTGTGTAAGTGAGTAGAAAAGGCCCCCTGCGTCCTGAATCCGTTCCCTTACGAGTTCGTAAGCCTTCGGGGAAATGTCTATCCCCACCCATTGCCTGTTCAGGTTGTGAGCTGCTACACAGGCCGTAGCGCAACCGCAGAACGGATCCAACACAACATCCCCTTCATTGCTACTGGCCTTTATAATTCGTTCCAGTAAGGCAAGGGGTTTCTGTGTTGGGTAACCTGTGCGTTCCTTCGATTGGGAATTAAGTACGGGAATAAACCAAACATCCCCTGCCCTTACACCTTTAGGATCAATGTCAGTAACGTAAACATCCCCATCCTTGATTCTGGTATGGTAATGCTGCTTTCGTTCCAAAGAACGTTCAGTGTACGGGTCGTAGAGGACATTGTATTGGTAATAGTCGTTCTTGGTGTAGAAAAGAATAACGTCATGCAATCGTTGAAAACGTTTCGCCTTCCCGGTCCACCTTCGATAGTGCCAAATCACTTCGTTTCTTAATCTGTACCGTCCAAAAATCGAATCCATAATCAGCTTTAAATAATGACTCATGGTGGGATCACAATGTAGGTATATTGACCCTGTATCCTTCAAAACGCGGTGCATTTCCAACAACCTGGGGGCCATGTAGATAAGGTAAGCCTTATCGGAGTCCGTCAACGTAGCATTTATGATCCTCGTAAGAACAGGATGGTTTTTCTCGAAATCCAGAAGCCACGCAAGGTCTATATCACTAAGTGTCCAAGTGTCCTTGAATTCGGCTCCGGCCGCCTTGCTCCCAATCGGTGCGGCGTAGTCGTGGTTCGAATTGAACGGAGGATCGAGGTAGATCAAGTCCACGGAATCGGAATTCATGCCGCGAAGGACTGGTAAATTGTCCGATGTCCACATGGTTTCATTGACCCAGTTAGACGTTGCCATAACTAACATCCCCTATTGGGCTGCTTATTTCTTAGGATCGTCACAATTTTGAGACGAGATAAACTCTTTCCATTGCCTACTAAGTACGGACACTTCACTTAACACGTTACTTAATTTGCCTTCTACTGCACTTAAACTGATTTCTATTGTTTTAACGATATCTTGGTATGGCGATAGACGTGTTAGTTCTTCATCATAAGAATCTGTTTCAATAACATCTTCGCCGCACAGGCGTTTTTTACCATGATGATACCTATACTTCACTTTATATGATTCTCCGCTTGTTTTCTCCTTTAATGTCCACACCGTTCCCCACATAGACTCCCTATATTCTCCAGGTGCCAAAGATGACAGTAACCCGGTTGACAATGGGCCTCTAATATCCGGAATCGGATATTCCATCTCGAAAGATATATCTGTCGCCACGTCTTTCCCTATGTTGTGTATTCGCAATTTCAACAAACCAGGACGAAGGTGATCGTGATGAGTATACACAATGATTCTGGGACGTGTTTGTGACTTGAACGTCCGCCATGCAATCACCGCGATTGATATCGTTACCAAAACCATTAGCCCATTTACAATGGTGCCCACGTCCACAATAACATCCCCTTAGATTGGATAGCTCATAGCCTACAGACTTTGACTCATTTCATTATTGTTTCTGTGGTCTCTTATTCAACCAAATCATTACACTTTAGTTTCTTGCCTTCAAGTCCCAAAACGATAGAACACATCTGATCCATCACGTATCTGTGCATGTGCTTGCCACTCATTTTGTGATACGTTCCATGATAACCGCGATTGAATACCGACCGCTGCGTTTCAGACGCTTTGGTGGTTGCTTAGGTTTCGCTTACGTACTCACCCTGCGAGTGCTTTAGTTTTACCGCCTCGTGACTATAACCCGTCACGCAGTATACGCTTTCGCTTCATCTGTGTAAACCGTCAAACGGAACTTGATTACCGAAGGCATTCTGGTTTTATTACCGTAGTTTGCTTCAAAATGCATCAATTTTCAATATTGTGAAGATTACGTTTGATATAGGAAACAGTTGTCTATGGTAAGGTTTATTCATACCTCCGACTGGCAGATAGGTAAGGTATTTCGGTTTTTGGATGACACCACGATGGGGTTACTCCAGGAAGCGCGTTTACAAGCAATTAATCGCATAGGAGAGCAAGCTCATAATTGCGAGGTCGAAGACGTTCTAGTAGCCGGTGATATCTACGACATGGAGGAACTTACACCTCAATCGGTTAATCGACCACTTGAACGGATGCGAACCTTCTCGAACGTTGTATGGCATCTTATACCTGGAAACCACGATCCACATCGTCCAAATGGTCTATGGGATCGACTTTTACACAGGGGCCTGCCTGACAATGTGCGAGTCTACATAAAGCGAGAGCCAGTGATTCTAAAGGACAACGATTTGGCGCTTTTGCCTGCACCACTGCATTACCGGCATGAACTCGATGATATTACTGCCTACATGGATCATGTTGAACTTGCGGATGGCGTCGTGAGGATTGGGCTTGCTCACGGAACAGTTACTGATTTCGGATCCAGTAGTGGGAGAGCACCTAACTTCATTACGCCAGACCGTATACGAAGCGCAGACCTCGATTATCTCGCACTCGGAGATTGGCACGGTCAGTTAAAGATCAATGAGAGGTGTTGGTACAGTGGAACCCCAGAAGTTGATGCATTTCATACAGAAAACGGCGGTCAAGCATTACTAGTCAAAATCGAGGGACGTGGTGCTACCCCAGTAGTGGAACCGTTTCCAACCGGATACTATACGTGGGAGCGAGTTACGGAACAAATCAATTGCGGTGAAGACATTGACTACCTTGAAACCAGACTACGTGGTCTAGCTGAAGCACTAGATCGAGTATTGATTCACCTCGAAATAGAGGGTGCAGTGTCGTTAGAAGACCGCCAGCGTTTTCAGAATCAAATAACCGACGGCGTTACAGCCGCTTTCTGTTATATGAGAATTGATGATGACCATCTGTACTCTAAGCCAACAGAAAGGGATCTTGATCAAATCGATCGAGGAGGTTTCGTGCGTGCTGCTGCGGAAGAGTTGAAGCAGCGAGCAGAAGACGATAGTGACGAGGAACAAGCAATCGCCGCTCAGGCTCTACATCGGCTATTTATAGAACATATGAAGTTACAGGCGGGCCAACAGTGAGAATCCGCTCTCTGGCTTTCAATCAGTTTAAAAAATTCACTACTCCAACACGTTTGGACGGTATCCAAGACGGACTCAACGTCGTAGTAGGGCCTAATGAAATCGGTAAGTCTACTTTACTTGATGCCTTCCAAGCTGTTCTCTTCCAAAGACATACCTCCAAGGCCAGTCCTATTAAGGCTTATCAGAACGACCGGAACCAAACCGCTCCCGTGGTCGAACTGACATTCGAACTGGAACATGACGTTTATCGCATCACTAAGCGTTTTGTGAAGAAGCCCTACGCCAAGTTAACCTGTCCAGACGGTCGGATACTGGAAGGCGACAATGCAGAAGCTTCACTCCGTAGTCTACTAGGTTTCTACGAGTCAGGGAATACAGGAGCGAAACCAGAGACGATGGGTATGTGGAATATACTCTGGGTAAAACAAGGCTGGTCTTTCCGTACTCTCGATGTACCTGATAGCGCACGTACAAATCTTCACAGTGCACTAGAATCTGAAGTTGGCAATGTACTGGGAGGACGACGAGGCCGGGCTTTACCGCAATCAATCGAAAAACAACTAGCGGCGCTGATTACACCAAATACTGGCCGCCCTCGTGGCAAATACAAAGAATCGAATGAACGAATCGAAACTTTGCGTAGTGAACATGAAAGCTTGCAGGCACGTCGCCAGGAACTCACAGATACACTAAACAAACTAGAGGACTCCGAAACCACTTTGGAACGTTTGTCTTCTAGTGAATTCATTGATCAAGAAAAACAGGAGCTCGAAGACACACAGATAAGGTTTAGTGAACTTTCAGATTTGGAATCCAATATAGATACTGCACGCATGGAACTAGAACTCCGTAAACAGAAACTCGAACAGGTTAACCGGAAGTCAGTTGAACGAGACGAGTTAAATACCGAAATCGAAATACTCCAAGAAAAACAAAGTAAGTCTAGGCAACGATTAGTAGAATTGGGGGAGAAGGTTAAAGAAGCCCAGGCACATCATCTGGAGTCTAGGACCAGTATTGAGAAACTAGAAGCGGTAGTATCCAAAGCTGAAGAATCCGTATCACGTTGTCGTCGAATACTGGTTGCCGTTGAGAACCGAATTCAAATAAACAAGCTTGAGCAGCAGTACCGAAAAGCTTTAGCATCTGAAGTATACCAGCGGGAGGCCCTTGCATCTGCTGCGGCCATTCTTGTGACAGACGAGGTGATGGCTGGTATACTTGAAGCCGACAAAGAACACGAAAGAGTAAAGAACAGTCTAGATGCCTCTGCGACGATAGTCTCATTCGAGATGGAATCAGACGCGTTTACCGAGATAGAAGTTGATGGGAAACCAGTGACCAGTGATCAGTCGACTATTCGAATAGTAAAACCCACTGCTGTCACCATTCCGGGTCGTGGTCGCATCTTAATCGAACCAGGCATTAAGGATCGTGACAAACTGCTCGGTCAACTGTTGGAGGCTAACAACAAGTTGAGAATGGTTCTTGAAGCAGCAGGAGCCGAAACCGTCAGCGACGCGGAGGATCAGCATGTCAGACGGCAGACACTACTTCAAGATGCCGAGTTTGCCAGCCAACAAGTCGAATTGTATGCCCCAGCCACTGATGAACATCCAGCGGGAGCACAGTCTCTATCCGATTACATTGATGGAATACGACAGGCTCTCGGGCGAGAGTTGGACCTGCTTCAAATGGATGAATTGCCGACACTTCAAAGTGCCAGAGACTCACTGCATGACGCACAACTGCAGGCTGAAAACGCACGAGAGGATATCAGTACAGCACGTGCTTCGATGGTTGGTCCAGTCGAGAATATGAACTCCCTAACTTCCGAGCGTGATACCCTCCAGGGTGGTCATAACGAAAACAAAAACCGACTCTTAAATCTGGAGGAGAATCTAAAACAGTTGGAAAGTGAGCAATCGGATGAAGAACTACATTCTGCTATTGAAAAAGCAATAAACGATGTTTCGGTACAGGAAATACTTATCGTCGAACTCGAAGGACAAAGAACAGACGAGACTTTGCCACAGTTGGAAGCACGCATAACTCGACTGGAAAAAGCCACCCAAGACAGGAACGAAAAACGTTCCGACCTTAAAATTGAGATTGCTCGTTTGAAATCACAAATTGAAGTGGTAGAGGGAGTTGGCCTCGACGAAGTAATCGGTGTTAAAACCAGTGAGTTAGAAAGTGCCGAGGCCGAACAAAGTCGAATGCGAAACGAAGTGAAGATACTCGATCTGTTGCTATCGACCTTGCGAAAATCCGAGAGGGATGCAATGGAAAGATATCTCTCTCCTGTCCTCAAGCGTGTCCAGCCATATCTGCAACTGTTGTTCCCAGGCGCCAATTTAGAGATAGACCAGAATCTTAAAATACAAGGTGTAGAGAGGGTTGACGGGTATGTTGAAAACTTTCATCAACTGAGTATGGGTACACAAGAACAAGTGGCGGTTTTGGTCCGTCTTGCATTTGCCGAAATGCTCGCCGAACAAGGTTATCCAGCTACTGTAATCCTCGACGATGCCCTTGTTTTTTCGGATGATCGTAGGATGAGCCGTATGTTTGATATTCTTAACATAGCATCCCGAACAGTTCAGGTAATCATTCTCACTTGCCGGGAACAACTTTTTGAGCGACTTGGCGGTCATCAGCTAAGATTAAGTGACACTGACATTGACAATCTTGAGACAGCATAAAGGAATAAACTGGACACATGAAAATAAAGTCTGTTCGAATTCGGAATTTCAGATCGTTTGATGACATAACAATACCATTTAACAACTACGCGTGTTTCGTTGGACCAAATGGTGCTGGGAAATCCACAGTTTTAACTGCATTGAACGTGTTTTTTAGAGAATATGAAAATCACCCAACTGACCTTAGCCAATTGGATATAGAGGACTTTCACTGCCGAAATACCGATAATCCAATCAGGATTACAGTCACGTTCACCGAACTTAATGAGGAGGCTCAGGAGGATTTTTCGGACTATTATCGACAAGGATTACTTGTTGTCTCGGCCGTAGCGACATTCGACGAAGACTCCCAAAAAGCGGAGGTGAAACAGTTCGGCGAACGGCTCGGAATGTCCGATTTCGCTCCATTTTTCAGGGCACTAGATAACGGTGAAAAGGTAGCAGTTTTGAAGGAGATCTATAGCAACATTCGAACTACTTACACGGACCTTCCGGCCCCCGGTACAAAAGAAACAATGAAAAGTGAACTTCGATCTTACGAGAACAGCCACCCAGATGACTGTGAGCTCATTCCAAGCGAAGATCAGTTTTATGGGTTTTCAAGAGGGTCTAACCGACTTGCCAAACATATACAGTGGGTCTATGTACCTGCTGTTAAGGACGCAACTTCAGAACAAATAGAAGCTAAAAACACAGCATTGGGTAAGTTACTTTCGCGTACCGTACGTTTAAGGACGGATTTCGATCAGTCAGTTAGGTCTTTGCGCATGCAGATGCAAGAACAATATCAAGTGTTGCTGGATGAAAACCAGCACGTACTCGATGAAGTGTCTGACTCACTACAGAATCGCCTTACTGAATGGGCACATCCAGGAGCCAAGTTGAGTCTACAGTGGCAACAAGATCCTGATAGGTCTGTTAGAGTTGAAGAACCTTGGGCACATATTCTAGCTGGTGAAGGGGAGTTTGAAGGGGAGCTATCTCGCTTTGGGCACGGACTGCAACGGTCGTATTTACTAGCATTACTACAGGAACTGGCAGGAACGGACGTATCGGCAGCTCCCACTTTGATTCTAGCTTGTGAGGAACCGGAACTTTATCAACATCCACCTCAAGCTCGGTATCTTGCTGACGTGCTTAAAAGGTTAAGCAGCGACAACACCCAGATCATCATTACGACACACAACCCACTGTTTGTTTCGGGAGAAGGATTTGAGGATGTGCGGATGATCCGGAAAGCTTCGAATAGTCTAGCATCATCGGTCTCATATATGTCTTACGTGGACATTTCAGATGTGATTTCAGAAGTTCTTGAAACAAGACCACAAGCGCCTGAAGGAGCACTAGCGAAAATAAACCAAGCATTGCAGCCAGGACTTAATGAGATGTTTTTTACTCGTCGACTGGTTTTAGTTGAAGGCTTGGAGGATGTTGCTTACATACTTTCCTACATCAACTTACTTGATCGGTCCGAAGAGATTCGAAGAATCGGATGTCATATAGTATCAACGCAAGGTAAAAGTGAATTGTTGCAACCATTCGTTATTGCAAAGCATATGAGTATTCCAACCTATCTCGTTTTTGACTCAGACGCTGATAAGCCAGACCGAAGCGGGAGTCGTTCTAAACATGAGAAAGACAACAAAGCCCTTCTAAAGCTCGCTGATATACCGAACCCCAATGCGTTTCCAGATGAAACTTTCTGGAGCAGTGGGGTTACAATGTGGCATTCAGATATCGGAACTACTGTTCAATCGGAAATCGGTATAAGTGATTGGGCGGGATTCTCAGAGCAGGCTGATATACGTTTTGGCCAAGTTGGTGGTCTTAAGAAAAACACATTACATATTGGTACAAGCCTTTCAATCGCTTGGGACGCTGGTAAACAATCAGAGAGTTTAATCCAACTTTGTGATGTTATATTGAATTCGGAGAACTACATTGGAGCTTAGTTCAGTAGTCAGGTGTTTTGAGCAAAAACGAGATTTCGGTAGTGAGATCGTATCTCTTATGTGAGTTGCATCCCAGTCTTTTGGAAGCCGTTTCTATCGATCCTCAGTACTGCTGCTCATCCGGCGCATTTGGCTGCCCCGGATGCGATCCACCCGCGTTCTTGGCCGTGTTCCCGCCGTCCAGCGGCATGAGCGCTCCGGTGACCCAGCTTGAGGCGTCGGAGGCGAGGAAGATGGCCAGTCCCTGGATGTCTTCCGATTTTCCCAGGCGGCCGATGGGGATACCCCGCAGGTAGGTGTCGCCCAGCTTGGCGTCGGCGTCGATGCGCTTGCTCAGGCCTTCGTTCATGATCTGGGCGCATACGATGGCGTTGACGCGTACGCCCTTGCTGCTCCACTCCGTGCTCATCTCCCGCGTCATCTGGGCCACGCCGCCCATGGCGATGCTGTAGGACATGTGGCCGCGGCCGAGGGCCGACAGCCCGGCGATGGACACGATGTTGATGATGCTGCCCCGACCGGCCTCGATCATGCGCTTCGCGCCTTCCTGGCAGCAGACGTACCTTCCGACGACCAGCGTGTTCAGGGTCTGGATGAGCCCGGCTTCGGTAATTTCCAGGGGCAGTTGATTGATTCCCCCCTCTCCGGCGATATTGGCCAGTACGTCGATACGTCCGTAGGTTTCGTCCAGCCGTGCGAACATCTTGCGGATCTGCGCTCCGTTGGAGACGTCGCATACCACCGGCTCCGCTCGCCGGCCCCGGCGTTCGATCTCCCTGACCGTTTCCTGCATGCCCTCTTCATTGACATCGGCCAGCATGAGATCCGCGCCCGACTCGGCATAGGCGATGGACGTCGCCTTGCCCATGCCGGCGGCCGCGCCGGAGACCAGGGCCACGCGTCCGCTCAGGTCGAATAATGGATGAGACATGGCCACTCCTGTTCGTGCCGGGTCCGAAATAAAACACCAGGTCGCTGTGTATTACTTAACCCCACTAGGATCTTTGTTCTTGGTTACAAAGACAAGGAGGAAGAAGGCGTTATTAGCGTGGTAGATTCAGTTTGAAGAGAATAGTAGATCCAATTCAATGCACAGGCATCGCAGTCTATCAAACACCTCAATTTGGATCCGCAGAGAAACTGACGAAAAACTGTAGCGATTTCGTCGAGTTCCAATTCGGTCTACTGATTCTTTCGATTACCGGGATGCACCCTCACATCAACTCCCTTGACGATCCAATCAACATACTTCAGCAGGCTAAGTTGATTGGAACTGTTTCGAAATCAAACCTGTTGTTCAAGCAGCACATCTATATCACGCTTGGTTCTTAATCTTATTAAATCTGCCCAGTTGTTTTTTCTAAACTCCCTCACATTCAAAAACCTCAGCCCAAATTTACAGACGATCTTTCTCATTGTGTACCGTCTGACCTTCTTGTCAATAAATTCGTTTATATCAAGCGCACTGAATAAGTGCGTATAGGTTTGATAGGTAACGACTAAGTGCATGAGAGGGATAAGTGATATCGAAAGAACAATCGGTACTAACACTATGCGGGCTGTTTCAAGCGATGCTAGAGTTTTGAAATCGTAGAAAGCACTATATATTGCCGATCCAGCAATTACAAAACCCATGGAGGCTAACATCCAGCCTGTCACGGTCTCGGCTGACTTGTACTCTTCATTGGTTTTGGCAACTGCATTAGCTAGTCCAATGGTAATAAGAAAGAACTGTAATAGTAGCTCAATAAACACCGAAAAGGTATATGTTGAAACTAGATACTCAAGAATAACAATAGCTTTAACACTGTCAGTAACTAGAGTTCTGGCTGGACTCGTTATTGTATTCGAATCTTTAGCGATTTTAAACGTTTGCACTATACCTGCAAAGAAAAACCACATAACTGTCTCCTTTTGCAGGTCTATAGTCCAAATCCCCGAAACATACAATAACACTAGAATTACAGAGACATAACCAAGTAGGATTGCAACGAACTTAAACAATACCGGATTTTGGAATGGGATTTTCAGTATATTCCATAGGCACTTTCGTAAGTCTTTATGAAGCATTGCCAGTCCGATAACAAATAACGTCCAGATGACTGCTGCAAATTCCCTATTGTTTAAATCCATGCTACTTCTCACAAATGACTTAATTGGTTACCTGAAAACCTTCCAAATTTCAAGTCAGTAGACACGTTTTAGTTACCAGACTGCAGCACTTGAAATACCCTCTGTTCCGGTGCGAGGTACCGGTCAATCCCCTTTGCATTTGAGGCTGCTTCGGCATATATTATAAGGGTCTTTTCGCCTATTTATCCAGTCGTATTTACGACTAAGTATCTCGACGGACTTGCGAATGCCTCCCTTCACCGTCGTTTCCGATTACGAACCCCGGGGTGACCAGCCCAGGGCGATCGAGGAACTCGTCCAGGGTGTGCACCGGGGGGACAGGCACCAGTGTCTCCTCGGCATAACGGGCAGCGGCAAGACCTACACCATGGCCCAGGTCATTGCCGAGCTGCAGAAGCCGACCCTGGTCATCTCGCCGAACAAGACCCTGGCCGCCCAGCTTTACGGCGAGTTCAAGGGGTTCTTCCCGAAGAACGCCGTCGAATACTTCATCAGCTACTACGACTACTACCAGCCGGAAGCGTACATGCCTGTGACGGATACCTATATCGAGAAGGATTCGTCCGTCAACGAGGACCTGGACAAGCTCCGGCTGCGGGCGACGAGCGCGCTGCTGGAACGGCGGGACGTGGTGATCGTCGCCTCCGTATCCTCCATCTACAGCCTGGGATCCCCCGACGAGTGGAAGGAGTTCATCCTCCTCGTGGACCGGGGCGAGGCGTACGAGCGGGATATGATCATGCGCAAGCTGATCGACATGCACTACAACCGGAACGATTACGACTTCGCGCGGGGCACATTCCGCGTGCGGGGCGACACCCTCGACATCCTGCCCGCGGACCAGGAGAAGGGCATACGCATCGAGATGTTCGGCGACGAAGTCGACCGCATTACCGAGTTCGATCCCCTTACGGGCGAGGTGCTGGCCGAACGGGACCGCATCGCCGTCTACCCGGCACGTCACTTCGTCACTACGGCGCCGCGCCTGGACCAGGCCATGAAGGCCATCGAGGAGGAACTTGACGAGCGGCTTCGGGTGCTCTATGACGAGAACAAGCTGCTCGAGGCCCAGCGGCTGGAACAGCGCACGCGCTTCGATCTGGAGATGATGCGGGAGATCGGGTTCTGCGCCGGCATCGAGAACTACTCCATGCACCTGTCGGGGCGGTCCCCGGGCGAGCGTCCCTTCTGCCTCTTCGACTTCTTCCCCAACGATTTCCTGCTGGTCATCGACGAGTCCCACGTCTCCCTGCCCCAGCTCCGGGCCATGTACAACGGCGACCGGTCGCGGAAGACCACGCTGGTGGAGCACGGATTCCGGCTGCCGTCGGCGCTGGACAACCGTCCGTTGACCTTCGAGGAATTCGAGACGATGGTCAACCAGGTGATCTACGTATCGGCCACGCCGGCCGACTACGAACTGAGCCAGTGTCAGGGCGTTGTGGTCGAGCAGATCATCCGGCCCACGGGGCTGATGGACCCCGAGATCAGCGTGCAGCCCGTGGAAAACCAGATGGATGATCTCCTGACCCGGATCCGGGAGCGCGCGGACCGGCAGGAGCGGGTGCTCGTGACGACGCTGACCAAGCGGATGGCGGAAGACCTGACCGATTATCTCAGGCAGCTGAACGTGCGGGTGCGCTATCTCCATTCCACCATCGATTCCATCGAGCGCGTCGAGATCCTGCGCGACCTGCGTCTCGGCAAGTTCGACGTCCTCGTGGGCATCAACCTGCTCCGCGAGGGGCTCGACCTGCCCGAAGTCTCCCTGGTCGCCATCCTGGACGCGGACAAGGAGGGGTTCCTGCGGTCGGAACGCTCGCTGATCCAGACGGCGGGGCGGGCGGCGCGGAACGTGCGCGGCGAGGTGATCTTCTACGCCGACAACATCACCGACTCCATGCGGCGGGCCATGGAGGAGACGAACCGCCGGCGGGTGCTGCAGCAGGAGTACAACGAACTGAACGGGATCGAGCCCGAGACCGTGTACAAGTCCATCGAGGAGATCATCCAGACCACGGCCGTGGCCGACGTGAAAGCCGTGGACGACGACATGCCGATCCTGAACACCATCGCGAAGATGGACCAGAGCACCGTCGTGGAGGAACTCAAATCCGCCATGTACGAGGCCGCCGCCAACCTGGAGTTCGAGAAGGCGGCCAGGCTGCGCGACGAGATCAACCGGCTGGAGTCCCAACCCACGAAATGAGACGGGCCGTTGCCTGCCGGGTCGGTTCGTTCCCCGTATCGCCGGTGACAAACCTTTTCGGGCCGGCCGCGGTCCGTCCACCTGCCCATGCTCCTACCTCTCCAGGCTGAAAGCCCGTCCTATGGCCGGCCCGTGATCACCTACGGGCTGCTCGCGGCCAACGTGGCCGTCTTCCTGTTCCAGTTCGTCCTGGGACCGGTGGGCGAGCAGATCTTCATCTTCAAGACCGCGGCCATTCCCTTAGAACTGACCCATTTCGTCGACCGGAACGAGATTCCCATTCCGGGCACCTCCCTGCTCTACCCGGACGCTCTAGTGCCCTTCCCCCTGACCCTGTTCACGGCCATGTTCGTCCACGGGGGTTTCATGCACCTCGCCGGCAACATGCTGTACCTGTGGATCTTCGGCAACAGCGTGGAAAGCGCCATGGGGGCGGGCCGCTACCTGCTCTTCTACCTCCTGACCGGCCTGTGCGCCACCATGGTGCACGTGGTATCCGAGCCCGATTCCGCCATCCCGATGATCGGCGCCAGCGGGGCGATCGCAGGCATCCTGGGCGCCTACTTCATCCTGTATCCCAAGGCCTACATCAAGACCTTCGTCCTGCTGTTCATCTTCATCCAGATCATCCACGTGCCCGCCATCATCGTACTCGGGATCTGGTTCCTGCGACAGATCCTGGGCATCGGTAGCGACGGCGTGGCCTGGTACGCCCACATCGGGGGATTCCTCGTCGGCATGGTCCTCGTACGGCGCTTCCTGCAGCGGCGGCCCCGAACGATTCATATCCGTCCGGGGGGCGAGTGGTGAGCGGACCGGCGGCGGAAACGCCCTTCCTCGACACGCTTGGGATTCGCCGGGGAGACGCCGTAGCCATCGTCGGCAGCGGCGGCAAGGCCACGCTGATGTACCGGCTGGCCGGCGAGGCCGTCGATCGTGGAGACGTCGTCATCACGTCCTCCACCACGCACCTGCATCCGCCGACGTCGAAGCAGACGCGCGGATTCTACGTGACCGCCGAAACGCCGGGCTGGCCGCAGTTGATTCCCCCTGAACTGAAAACGCGCCGACACGTGACCGTCCTCGGCGCCCGGCCCCGGCCGGACAAGCTCAAGGGGCTGGACGCGGAGGAGTTGGAAAAGTTGCGGGAGGTCTGCGCGCCCGACCTGCTGCTCATGAAGGCCGACGGCGCCCGGGCCCGGCTGTTCAAGGCGCCCGGGGACCATGAGCCCGTGGTGCCGGCGGGGACGACACGGGGCGTGGTCGTCGCCACCCTTAGGGCCGTCGGCATCCCGCTGGACGAGCGGCAGGTGCACCGGCCGGAGCGCGTGGGCCGTCTGACCGGGTTGAGACAGGACGAACCGGTAACACCCGAAGTCATCGCTGGCGTCGTAAGTCATCCCGAGGCGTACCGGCGAGCTTTTCCGGAATCCGTACCCCTTTCCTTGTACCTCTCCTGCGCAGGTGACGAGGATAGCATGGACCTGGCCCGGCGAATCGTCGCGGCCGTGCCCGACTCGGTATTCGAAGGCGTCTACTGCGGGGACATACAGCGGTCGCAGGCGGTGGTGAATCGGCTGGCCTGACCCTGGGTTGAGGGCCCCGGCGGAACCGTGTCCGCACCGCCTTGCGCGACCCCGTGCAGCCGTGTCCTTGCCGCCTTGTACGACCCGACGTTCCGCCAAATCCGCGTTGACACTGTACGCCCGCCGTGGTACTTTCTAGCCACGTCCCGGGGCTTTCCGGATTCGGTGAAACGGAGCGTCGCGGCGAAGGTTACGCGGGATTACCAGGTTTACAAAGGAACGTAATGAAGACGGGTCTGGGTCTACGCTTTACGACATTGGTGCTGTGCGCGGCCGTTTCAGCGTGCACGGTCATCATCGCCTTGGGTTGCGGCAGCGGCGATTCGAACCGGCGCGTCGTGACGGTCTATTCGCCCCACGGCAAGCCGATCCTGCCCGAGTTCGAGAAGCTCTTCGAGGCCGCTCATCCCGATGTGGACGTCCGGTGGCTCGACATGGGCTCGCAGGACGTGCTGGACCGGGTGCGGTCGGAGCGGACCAATCCCCAGGGCGACGTCTGGTGGGGCGCGCCGGCGACCAACTTCATCCAGGCCGCCGACGAGGGCCTGCTGAGTCCCTACCGGCCGACCTGGGCGGACGCCCTGCTTCCCGAGTTCAGGGACGAGGAAGACCGGTGGTACGGCACGGCGCAGTTGATACCGGTCATCGCCTTCAACAATCTCGAGTTGACGAAGGAGACGGCGCCCGGGGACTGGGACGAACTCCTCGACCCCCGGTGGCGGGACCTGATCGTGATCCGGTACCCGCTCGCGTCCGGCACGATGCGGACGGTCTACTCGGGGATGATCTGGCGCACGTACCGGGACACCCGGGTTCCCGACGCGGGGTACGCGTGGCTCACGCGGCTCGATGCCAACACGAAGGACTACGCCGCCGATCCGAACATGATGTTTCAGAAGCTCGCCCGGAAGGAAGGACTGGTGTCTATCTGGCTGATGAGCGACATCATGATGCAGGTGGACCGGTACGGCTATCCCTTCGATTTCGTGGTGCCGAGGAGTGGCGCGCCCGTGCTGACTGACGGCATCGCGCTGATCGCCAACGGCAAGAACCCCGACGACGCCCGGCTCTTCTACGAATTTGTCACCAATGTGGATCACACCGTCCTGCAGGCCGCGGAGTACTACCGGATCCCGACCCGGGGCGATATCCCGAAAGACCGCCTGCCCGCGTGGATGGCCGATCTTTCCGTCGCCCCCTTCGACATCGACTGGAAGGTCTTCTCCGAACAGTCCAGCACCTGGATGAAGTACTGGGACGACAACATCAAGGACCGGGGTTAGCTCTTTTCGCCTGCCGTTGCGGCCGGTTCTGATCCGCGGCCCGTTTTGATCTAAGCTTCATACTGATCCGCGCCCTATTCTGATCTCCGCCCATGGCCCAGGTCACCCTCAATCGCCTCACCAAGCACTTCGATGACACCCCGGTCGTGAAAGGCATCAGCCTGACGGTGGCCGACGGCGAGTTCTTCAGTCTCCTGGGACCGAGCGGTTGCGGCAAGACGACCATCCTCCGCATGATCGCCGGGTTCATCTTCCCCACCTCCGGCACCGTGCTCTTCGACGACCAGGACGTCACCCACGTGCCCGCCAACCGGCGGAACACCGGGATGGTGTTTCAGAACTACGCCCTCTTTCCCCACATGACCGTCTTCGAGAACGTGGCCTTCGGCCTGCGAACGCGGAAGGTGGCTGCAACCGAGACCAGGGATCGCGTGGCGCGGGCCCTCGACCTGGTGGGACTGGCCGGGCTGGAACAGCGTCCCGTGCCCCAGTTGTCCGGCGGACAGCAGCAGCGGGTGGCCCTCGCGCGGGCCGTGGTCATCGAACCCGACCTGCTGCTCCTCGATGAGCCGCTGTCCAACCTGGACGCCAAGCTGCGGGAAGAAACCCGGGACCAGATCCGGGAGCTGCAGACCAAGCTGGGTATCACGGCCATCTACGTCACCCACGACCAGGAGGAGGCGCTGGCCGTTTCCGACCGGATCGCGGTCATGGAGGAGGGTGTGTGCCGGCAGCTGGACCGCCCCGACGCGATCTACCGCAGGCCGGCCAACCGGTTCGTGGCCGCCTTCATGGGCAACATGAACCTCTGGGAGGGGGTGCTGGATAAGGACGGGGGCAGGACGGTTTTCCGCCACGCGAGCGGACTGGCCGTTGTGTTGTCCGAGGACTCCGACCCGGCGGCTGGCCCCGGCGGCCCCGTGTACTTGGCCCTCCATCCCCAGGCCGCGAAGTTGACCGACGAGGATACGGAAGGCACGGTGAGCGGCGTCGTGACTACCCGGCGTTTCAAAGGTGCTACGGTCGAGTTCACCGTCGATGCCGGAGGCGTCTCCATACAGGTCGTGGAGTACGCGGAAGGCCCGATGGCCGCGCGTCAGCCCGGCGATGCCGTGCGCGTCCGCATTCCCGGCGACCAGGCGATCATCCTGAGAGATTGAACCGGACCATGAACCTGTACGCTTTTCTCCGGCAACCCCGAACCCTCGTCTTCATCCCCCTGGGATTCATCCTGCTCGGCTACATCGTCTATCCCGCGGCGCTCGTCTTGTGGGAGAGCCTGTTCCGGGAAGGGCAGTTCGGCTTCGGCAACTACGGGGAGTTCTTCGATCCGGACAGCCCGTCCTATATGGAAGGCCTCTTCAACAGCGTCATGGTCTCCGTGGGCAGCGTGCTGCTGTCGGCCCTCATCGGCGTCCCCCTGGCCCTCATCTTCACCCACTACGACTTTCCCGGCCGGTCCGTGTTTTCCGCGCTGGCCATCCTGCCCATCGTCCTCCCGCCGCTGGTGGGCGTGCTCGCCTTCCTGTTTCTCTACAGCGAAAGCGGTATGGTCCCGCGCCTCATCCAGGCGGCCCTGGGGCTCGAGCGGCCGCCCTTTTCGTTGAACGGTGTGTGGGCCGTGCTGCTCGTGCACGGCTACACCATGTACGTCTTCTTCTACCTCTTCACCTCGGCGGCGCTTCGGGGCATCGATCCCGCGGTCATGGAGGCGGCCCGCAATCTGGGCGCGTCGTCGTGGTTCAGCTTCCGGACCGTCACCCTGCCCCTGCTCACGCCCGCCATGGTGGGGGCGACGCTCCTGGTCTTCATGACGTCCATGAATTCCTTCAGCGCACCCTTCATCTTCGCGGGCGGATTCCGCTTCCTGAGCCTCAACATCTACACGTCCAAATTGAACGGCGACATGGCCATGGCCGTCACGCAGACCGTGGTCCTCTCCGCCTTCTCCATCGCCTTCCTGTTCTGGATGCGCCGTTACGAGGGGCGGCGGCAGTACGCCATGAGCACCAAGGGCACGGCAACGGTCCGGCGCGAAATCCGGGGACGCTGGGCGCGCCTGCTCGCGGGCACCGCGGGAATCGCCATGGTGGTGGTGCTCCTGCTGCCCCATCTGACTATCCTCCTGCTGTCCTTCGTCCAGGACGGCACGTGGACCCACCAGATCCTGCCCCAGGTCTATACGTCGGAAAACTACGGTCGCCTCTTCCAGGACCCCACCTTCTGGGAACCGATCCGGAACAGCCTCAACATGGCGGTGGTTTCCACGGCGGCCGACGTGGCGATCGGCGTCACCGCGGCCTACCTGGTCGTCAAGGGCACGTTCCGGGGCCGCAAGCTGCTCGATGCCCTCGTGATGGTGCCGTGGGCCCTGCCCGGCACGGTGGTGGCCATCAACCTGATCGTCGCCTTCAGCCAGGGCACGCCCTTCAGCTTCGGACAGGTGCTGGTGGGTTCCTTCTGGCTCCTGCCCATCGCGTACTTCGTCCGCCATCTGCCCATCGTGTTCCGGGCGTCCGCGGCGGCCTTCAGGCAGCTGGACGACTCCCTCGAGGAAGCGGCGCGCAACCTCGGCGCGGGGTGGTTCTACGCCTTCCGCCGCGTCACCCTGCCCCTCATCGGTCCGGGCGTGCTCGCCGGTACGCTGCTGGCCTTCGTCACGGCCCTGGGTGAATTCGTGGCCTCCATCCTGCTCTACGTCTACGACAACCGGCCCATCGCCATGGAGATCCTGTCCCACCTGCGCCAGTTCAACATCGGCAGCGCCGCGGCCTACGCCGTCCTGCTGCTGCTCCTCGTGTCTGTCGTACTGCTGGGCTCCAACTACTTCTCCCGCGGCACGGCGCAGCGCAGCCTGTCATAGACCCGCGGATGCAAGCGTCTTCCTCCACCCAGGCCACCCGGAGTCATACGTAACCCGTGCTCAAGCGTTCCGACTACTTCCTGTTCACTTCCGCATTTGTCATGGATTTCTGCACGGGCCTGGTATCCTTCGCCGTGCCGCTCAGAGCCTTGGACCTGGGCGCTTCCGTGGTGGAACTCGGATTCATAGGCACCGCGGGTTCCCTCAGCTTCACCCTGGCCTGCACCTTCACGGGCAAACTGGCCGACCGCTTCGACCGGCGCCGGATCCTGGCCATCGCCTCCGGCTTGACCGCGCTGGTGTTCGGCATGCTCTTTCTGGCGGTGAACTACTGGATGCTGCTCGCGGGCACGGCCATGGGCTGGGGACTGTTGGCCCTCTTCTGGCCGTCGGTGCAGGCGATGCTGGCCGAGGGCCGCAGCCGGACCCAGTTGGTCAAGACCCTCGGCACGTTCAACATGTTCTGGACCATGGGATTCATGCTGGGCCCGTTGGCGGGGGGCTATCTCTACCTCGTGGGTCCATCCGTGCCCTTTGCCACCGGCACGATCGGCATGGTCCTGCTCACGCTGGCGATCACGTTTCTGCGTATCCGGTCCGTCACAACGCAGGATGAGGATCCGGCAGAGGAGGCACAGGGACGCTCGCGCGAGGACACGGCGCGCTTCCGCTGGATCGCCTGGACGGCCAATTTCACGGCATTCTTCATGATCGGCATGCTCAACAACCAGTTCCCCAAGCTCGCCAGCGAGCTCCTCATCCGGCCCGATACGCTCGGCATACTGCTCGCCATTCCGCGGCTTCTGCAGATGACGGTCTTCCTCATCGCGCGGTACACGACCTGGTGGCAGTTCCGCCTCAGGCCCCTCGTCATTCCCCAGATTGCCGCCGTTGCCGGCATGATCGTCGTCGCGACGCAGGATGCCACCGTGGTGCTGGCCTTCGCCTTCGGAACCGTCGGGTTGCTGGTCGGCGCCGCTTTTTCTGCCAGCCAGTTCTATTCCTTTTTCCAGGAGGAACGCAAAGGGGAAAAGGGCGCGCGCAACGAGATGATCGTCGGCATGGGCATGGTATCCGGACCGCTGGTCGGCGGCCTGCTGGCGCAGCTCATCGGACTGCGCATGCCCTACGTGCTTTGCTGCATCGTGCTGATCGCGGGAATGATCGTCGAGTACCGGTGGTACCGGAAGCGGGATTAGGGATCGGGATCAGGGGCTTGGGATCAGGGGCTTGGGATTGTTCGAACGCGGCAATCACGATCCCTGAAAATAAAATGCCGAGATGTCTTCGCTCAAATCTGACTAATCCGTAAACAGTCCGATTTACCGCATTCAACCGATGCAGGAGACGCCGTGTCCTATTATCCCATAGATACCCACGCCACGGTCCGTGAATTCGAAGCCGCGGGCATCGAGACGAGGCAGGCGGAAGCCATCGTCAAGGCGATGACGTGGAGCCGGAACGACCTGGTGACGAAGACAGATCTCGCGGGATTCGCGACCAAAGAGGATCTGGCCGGGTTCGCGACGAAGGAAGACCTGGAGCGATTCGCGACGAAGGAAGACTTTGAACTGTGCGCCACGAAAGAGGACCTGGAACGATACGCCACGAAGGAAGATCTTGTTGTTTTAAGGGCCGAAATGGCTGCGATGAAATCGGACCTTGAAAAGCAGATCAGCGGCGCCGTCATCAAGATGATGATATGTATGATCAGCATGTCCGCGCTGATCGTCGGAATGATGAAATACCTTTGACCACCCACGAGCACCTAGGCGTAGAACGACGGTAAAACGCCTGTTACCCTTCGGCGATCCGCTTGATCTCGTCCAGCCCTTTGGGCCAGGTCTCGTTGAAGTACTCCACGTAGTCGTTGAACGTGTCCGTTTCAACGGTCAAGTGGGTACCGCCTTCCACGTCCTTCAGCGTGTAGTTCTCGAACGCCGGCGTCCATGATTTCACCTCGTCGCTATCCGTATCCTCCACGCCATTGACAATATACCCGAGATGCCGTATGGACATGAACTCGTGGGTCCGGTTTGCGTCGATCATGCTGATCATGCCGTCGTTGCCCGCATTCAGGAACCGTATTTCACTGCCTTCGCTCCAGTCCCCGACAAAGTAGGACCCTTCGGCGAAAAGACTCGTCCACCTTCGAAAAGATTCGTCCTCGAACAGGGCCTGCCACACCTTGTCCCTCGAAGCGTTTATCGTAATCGAGTAGCGGAGTTTTTCAGTGGCGTTCTGATCTGACATTGTTTTACCCCTTCTCCAAGTCTGTTTTCTCTCCGGGTTTTTACCCTTTTACTTTCCAAGTTTGGTTTCGTCAACTTCTTCACGCTTCGTATAGCGTCATGGGCACTATCCTTCGCCAATCGCCGCCTGTTCGACCACTTCCGGAAGACGCACCAATGCCTTCTCCAAACGGTCGACACACGCCGCTTTCCCCAGGACGGCGATAAGATGGAACAGGGACGGACCGGCCATTTCGCCGGTCAGCGCCACGCGGCAAGGATGGATGAACTGGGCCGCCTTCAATCCTTCCCGTTCCGATAGGTTCCGGACGACCTCCTCCACTGCTTCCGTGTCGAACGCTGCAAGCGCGGCGAATTCGTCGCGTAGCCAGCTGATCCGCGCAACAACGCCATCCGGATCCTTCGACCAGTGCTTCCGGACGGCCTTTGGATTATACCCGAAGTCGTCCGTGAAGAAGAACCTGCCCTGGACCGCGAAATCGGCCAGCGTGCGGCACCGTTCCCGCAGCAAGCCGACGACCTCCAGGACGTAGTCGTGATCTACGGGTCGACCGCCTACCAGCCCGTCGTCCTGTCCGCACGGTTCTTCGTCACCGATGAGTCCTGCGCGTACCAGAAACGGCTTCGCCAGCGTCCACAGTTCCTCGTTGGACAGGGCCATGATGTGCTGGCCGTTGAGCCACTCGAATTTGCGCAGGTCGAAGACGGTGTCCCGCTTGTGGACCTGGTCCAGGGAGAACCGCTCCATGAGCTCGGCGCGGGTGAAGAACTCCTGGTCGTCGCCGGTCTGCCACCCGAGCAACGAGAGGAAGTTGACCACGGCGTCGGACAGGTAGCCGGCGTCGCGGTATTCGGAGACGGACACGGCGCCGTGACGCTTCGATAGCTTCTTCTTGTCCTCCCCCAGGATGCTGGGAAGATGGGCGAACTCGGGCAGCTCGGCACCCAGGGCGCGGAACAGGTGGATATGCTTGGTGGTATTGGTGACGTGGTCGATGCCTCGGATGACGTGAGACACGTTCATGTCCACGTCGTCGGCCACCACGGCCAGGTGGTACAGGGGCGTGCCGTTGGACCGTACGATGACGAAATCGTCGATGGTCTCGTTCTCCACCGCGATCTCACCCAGGATCCGGTCCTGGAATACGGTTTTCCCCTCGGGGATCTTGAGCCGGATGACCGGCTTGCGGCCCTCTGCCTCCAGGGCTTCGGCCTCGGCATCCGTGAGGTCCGCATAGCGGCGGTCGTTCCGCCAGGACCGGCCCTCGGCGAGGGCTTCCTTCTTTTTCGCTTCCAGCTCTTCGGGCAGATAGTAGCACCGGTAGGCTTTGCCGCTATCGACCAGGGCCCGGGCCCTGGCGACATGCCGGTCGAACCGCTGGGACTGATAGACTACCTCTTCGTCCCAGTCCACGCCCATCCACTCCAACACCTCGAATATGGCATCGACCCACTCGGATCGGGAGCGGGCGGTGTCGGTGTCTTCGATGCGCAGGAGGAAACGGCCCTTCTCCCTGCGGGCGAAGAGCCAGTTGAACAGGCCCGTGTGGGCGCTGCCGATGTGGAGAAGTCCGGTGGGACTGGGGGCGAAGCGAACGCGTACGGGCCGGGACATGGGTCGTCAGGATGCCTGCGGATCCGAACCGCCGGCGTCTGTCGCCGAGGTCGAAGCATCGGTGGCGGGAGGCGTGGCAGTGGGCGTGGCGTCCGCCGGTGCGGGTGTTGCCGCTGGCACGACGGAAGGCGGCGGCTCCAGGGTCATGGTCACCCCACCTATCGCGCCTGCCAACAGGTTGTACAACCAGGTGGCCAGCGAGACCACCAGGGCACCGAGCACGGCGTACAGGATGGTAATCACGATCCAGGCTATGACCGCGATGAAGCCCGTGGCCCCCACGATGTAACCCATCTCGTCGGGCATGCCTTCGGACATCCCCACCATGCCCATGAAACTCGCCATCAACGTGATCATCACGGCGTATAGCGCTCCGACCACGAAACCCACGGCGCCGGCGATGAGGAAGGTGATCTTGCACGCGGACCATGGGTCGATACGCTTTAGCTGGTACCTCATAGGTGGTGCTCCCGTTGGCATTACGTGGATGGGGCTCCCGGGGTTCCGGTTCGGTCCGGAACCCGGTGGCGTCCGCCATGCTGCCGATGAAGAACAGCGAATTGACTACGAACGGAGAGGGAGGGATTCGAACCCTCGGTAGGTTTTTGACCCACAATCGCTTAGCAGGCGATCCGATTCAGCCACTCTCGCACCTCTCCCAAGAGATTTCCGCGTCGCTGGACGGTGGGGGTGGGATTCGAACCCACGGTACCCGCAAAGGTACAACGGTTTTCAAGACCGTCTCTTTCGGCCACTCAGACACCCCACCTGACAGGCGGCAATATAGGCTGATCTAGCGACGGGTGTCAATCTAAAACAGCGGTCGGAACCGCCTTTGATGCCCCGGAAGGAACGTCCTTCGGCTCCCCGGAGCGCTTGACCTGGTTTACAGGCTCATTTAGTATATATTTTAAACCATTAACTGGAGACAAGTACCATGAAACAGCGAATCTGGCGGCTCACCGGCTACGTGCTGTTCTCCCTGTTCATCGGAACGTACACGGCTTCCCACTTTGCATCGCCATATGAATCTACGAACGAGGACGGCTCATACCCTGTGGATGGCACGAAATCGGTGGATGGCAAGCACTCGGGGAATGCCGCGCCGGGGAATGCCACGCCGGGGAATGCCGCGCCGGGTGATGCCGTGCCGGGCGATGAGGACTGTTATGCGGAGATCGCGTCCATCGACTATGGGGACGGGAGCGAGAAGCTCGAGAACAACCGGTTCCGCCATGTCTTCCAGTACATCGATACGTATCCCTACTTTCGTCGAATCAGCGACGTGTACGTGGGCATCGAGACGGTCCGGTACTTTCCAAATTCGACCCGGCCGAACCGGTCCTACTGGAGAATCGTGGACGGAAGAAAGGGCGTCGGCGCCGAGGGACACTACTCGTTCATCCAGGACTTCCGCGGTGAAGCGAACGTCCTGGGCGTCGCCGTCGGTGTGAATGTGGCCGACGAGTTTGCGTTCTTCTTCTACGACCGGGACAGCGATACAAACGCCAGTCATTATGCGCACGGCGCGAGGGAGGGCCTGCTCGACGTGATGACGACCATTGAGGACAAGGCGGAGTTCATCATCGTGGAGAAGGCGTCGAGCTGGCGCATCGGTACCAATACGAAGCTGCGAGCGTGGAGCTCGCGTTTCGTGGATTCGGACGGCGATTGGAACGAAGGGATTTACTCGAACAAGCTGTTCAGGACGTTGTACTTCATCAAAAGCCAGGTGACCGTTGCGGGCGTCGAGCGTGAAGTGAACAGGATCTGCAGGCTCGCCTGGTCTCCCTTGGCCGTGACGAATTCAGACAAACTGGTACCGGCCATCGAGGCGGAACTGTTGCGCCGGGCTGATAGGATACACGCGTTGCGGATCGTCAACAACGAAGTGCCGGCATCGCGGGCGGAATGGAGGTCCGCTTTCAACAGCTTAAGACCCGAGACGTTCATTCGTGTGCTGACGGTCCCGAGGAGTCATTCCGGTGACTTTGGCGTGAGCACTGAAGTCGGTGAAATCACGATCACCTTTACGCGTGATCCTTACAGCGACCAGATCCACTACCGCCCTGAAAAGGTGTGGAGGCTGGATGGAGCACAGCACAATTCCGGATTGTATCACTTCGACATTCAGGGACGTCTGTCCGTCAACGGACGGGACCTGGGATGGATCATCGACGCCAGGATCGGTACCTACTGGCGGTGCTGCGACGAGAACACCTACAATCTGAAGCACCAGAAGTTCGGGATGCAATGGAGGAATGTCGACAGGGATGACTACCGTATGCAATGCGGGTCCGAGGAGTGCAAGGTGTACATCAGGAAGGGGATCCTGCGGTTTCGCTGAGCCCTCCTACACCCGTACCGTCAGCCCATCGTGGAGGGCCGTGCGGTAGGCTTTGAGGGCGGGAACGAAGCCCATCAGGAAACCGGCCGTCACCACTCAACTTATTCTATGTTTAACTTAGTACCGGTTATAGTTGTTGAACAATAGTATCATCCGTGTGCATCCGGGTACGGTTACAATCGTCATAGAACAGACCTTTGGCCCTAGGTTCACCACAGCATCGGACACCTGAACGAGTGAACTACGCACACCTTGCAACGTTTGATTGCGCAAAGGTAGGGTAATCGTTACCCTCAGTTCTGGTTAGTTGTTGCCCATCCGCTTCTCCAACGCCGGCACAAGCTGATATCGGACCCATCCTCCGTCTGGATTGATCTCCAGAGCCTTTTCGTAGTATGCCTTCGCGGCGTCGTTATCATCCAATTCAACGGCGACCTGACCCAGCCACGCATAGGCTTCGTAGCGACCCCAACTTGGATGTACTTCGGATACGGGTTGGTAGGTCTCGAATCGATCCACGGATCTCAGGAGCAGTTCGCGGGCTTCCTTGGAACTTCCTCCGAACATCGGTGGAGTTTCCAGGGCAGATATACCCGACAGCAATAGAACCCTCGGGTTATCGGGATCGGATTTCACGGCCCTGTCCATTGCGTTCTTCGAACGCGGACCTAGAATCATACCCTTCCATGGCGAAAGGGCAATCTTCATGCCATAAAGAGATGATTGGAGCGCATGGGCTTCTGCGAAGTTTTCCTTCAGTTCAATGCTAGTTGCTAATTGATCGATGCCGGCGTCAAGGTGTCTGTTGGCCAAGTCTGTATCGCTTTCGTAGTAGTGCTGCGACAGATATCGGTCAGCCAAGGCGATATAGTAGTGTATTAGCCACGGCTTCTCGGCCATGGGTAGAATCCGCTCGAAGGTGGCCCGGGCTTCGGCTAGTTTTCCGGTTTCAAATAAACTGTTCGCCTTATGCATCTGGGTTCGTACTTGAATCAACAATGAATCTGGATGGCCGGTAGTTGCAGGGCTTTGTGCCGACAATACGGCAGGAAAGAACGCCCATGTCACAAACACAATATACAGTCGCTTCATGATGACCTCGCATTTACAGGTTGATGGACAGTCCGAAGTAAACGGTTCTCAAAGTCGAAGACCTGACTGTGCTACGTCTCAGGAAGTCGCGTGAGTAGATATAATCCAGGATATTCTCGCGTCCGAGCACGTTAGCGACCGATAGATAGAATACATCCGGCTTGGAACCGAGAAACCGGTGTAAAAAGGTCAGGTTTAAATCCAACCTTCGATAGGATGGCAGGCGTTGATCGTGATAGGTGTGCGGACCGCTGGTGTATGGTTTTCCTGTAGCGTATCTGTAGCTCAACCCCAGCCGAAAATTCAGGGCAATCGCCATATCTGCAACAAGGTTTAGGTTGTTAGTTATGTCGAACCTGGTCGAAGCAAGATGCGGTGCTTCTTCCCACAGTCGTTGCGTCTTGATGTAGCTGTAGGAGATTCTACCACTCAACCTGTTCCAATCGCGTTTCATAAAAACGTCCACACCTTGACTGTATCCGTGGCCGCCGTTGAGGTTACGCGGGTTCATGTCGTTCAGCGGTAATCGCGTATAGATTTTCCGGTAGACTTCCAGCCGATACATGGAGTCTTCGTTCTGGAAGTTCAGGCCGGTGATGTAGTGCGTAGATTTCATCGCCTTCAATAGACTTTGTTCCACGAGTTTAGTTTGGCGGGATGGGTTGTGGAATTGGTGGTATGTTCCAATTGAGATAAGGGCATTCCAGCCGGCACTAAGCGGAAGCGTAATACGGAAACGTGGATCGAGCGCACGCTCGTTCGTGGACATTATCTGTTCGTGGCGAAGTCCGCCGGCGAATCCTATCCTTCCTGCCCACTTACCGTTTAATCCCACGAAGGAGGCCAGTCTCGTCGACCGGTAACCAGTATCCAGATGCGATACATCCAAACGTGGATTCAATTCGGCTGACGTAGGGTCAACCGGAATCTGGCCACTAAGGTAGTGTCGGTGTTCATAGGATTCGAACCCCGCATGCACGCGCACATGCTTCCAAACATACTCGCCTCTGAGTCGTAATTGGTAGAGCCTGTCCTCCGAGTCAAGATCCAGCATTCCAATCTGTTTTCGGTGTCCGTAATCGGTGAATGCGACGTTTCCGGTGAACATTAACCTTTCGCCCGCAAGTTGCCTCCATCTCAGATTCATGAAGTTCTGACGGCTGTTTCCTTTGTAATGTAAGGGATCGCCCGGTTGTACGATTTCGACACCAATATCGTCACTGTCCCTGAAGTAAAACAGCTTGAAGGTACCTCCAGGCGCATACCGGTAGGTCCAGTTTAAATTAAAGTCGTATGATACCGGATATTTAGAAAACACCTGACTTGTTCCATTGAACCGATAGAGATAATGGGTATCGCCATAGTTACCGGATACCGACAATCCCAGAACCTCGTGAACTACAGGAATCTCTAATTGCGCTGAATAAGAAGCGAGTCCCAACCCCATCCTTATCCCGAATCGTTCAGGCATGTCCCTGCTTTGCATACTGAGCACGCCCGAGAGTGCGTTCCCGTATTCCACCCCGTACCCGCCGCTCGAAAAGTATGTTCCCTTTAGCAAGAACGGCGATACTGTCCCCGTAAATCCGCCGTTCGGTGACTCGAATCTGTAGGGGTGATACAGATAAGCTCCGTCCAGGACAACGGCGGTTTCTGATACGTCGCCTCCTCTCACATAGAGGCCGGCATCGTCACCTACCTGTTGCACTCCAGGGAAAGTCTGGATTGTGCGAAAGACATCGGCGTAACTGCCTGCTGTTGTCACTATCTCCAGAGGGGTCAGCGTAACACCGGTTTCTTCATCACCATTTAGCGCATGGTCTGTTACCGTAATACTCCGGTGTTCCAACAGGACGGGTTTCAGCCTGACGTCGATAACAAGGGATTGACTGCCCACCTTTCTTACCTTCCGCTTTTGGTTTTCATATCCGATGTGCGAAAAAACAAAGGTGTAGCCTTCTTTTGTCCTCGGGGCGGAAATTTGATAGAATCCTTGTTCATCTGTAAATGCACCAATCATTGTACCATGCAGATATACATTTACGGAGGGTAAGGGCGTTCCCTTATCGGAATAGACCCTGCCTCGCACACTTACCTGTGGATCTTGACCGGAAACATAGCCCGCGAATGATAGAAGGAAGACAATAAAGAGTGTACGTATGATTGACGGACTAATCATTGGCACGGCTGAGCAATTTCATCAGGTTAGACACGTGTATTTTGAGGCGACGCTTACCCTCTTCGGTGAGCTGGTACCAGGTCACAGGACGCCGATCACGGAACGTCTTTTCGATTGACAGGTAACCGGCATCCTCGAGTTTGCGAAGGTGTGTTCCTATGCTACCGTCGTTCTCGTCTAGTACCTGTTTCAGCCTGCTAAAAGACATCATTTCGTGCTTCGAAAGCAGGACACAGATGGCAAGGCGTACACGGTGCTCTAGGAGACCCGCGAGCACTTCAAGTTCCTGCACGGAGGAAACGTCGGGATCAGATGGAGGCATCTGATTTTCCCTTACCGAGAAATGCTACCACTAAGAGGGCTCCTGAAATGACAACACCCGAGGCGGTTGAGCCATATCCCGGTAGGTAAAGGATGACGGGAAAACAGATCCCTATTACAATGCCGACCGGTACAAGCCGTCGATCCAGGTGTAAGCCAGCATAAAAATAGGACAGGGCGAGTAGAAGCACTGAGAAAGCGCCTATGCCAGAGCCGGTTAACTTCCCACCTGCGACCAACAACCCACCGAGCACGCCCGCCACCACAAAAGCCAGCCAGTGTTTTACCCAACGCATCCCTCTTTCTTTATCCACCTGGCCGATGCGTGCGCTAGCCCGTGAACCGAGCCACATGGACAGGAGAAATCCGACTGGAGTTGCGACTAGCCAGTACCACCTAATCCAACTTTTGTCTTCGACGAAATCAGATATGGGATAACCGAGTAATATGATGACCGCCCAAAGTACATAAATTGAGCTGAAAGGAACGCTTTCCGATCGGTCCGTCGCGGCACGTACGTAAGCCACGTCTTCCTTGAGTTTATCGATGTCCGTCATGATGTTCTCCCTAACAACGAGTACTATAACTAAAAGATTACTCTGAAATATAGAGTATAATTCCGTTTATGTCAACAGAAAAACGAAGTACACTGAGTTTTATAAGGAAATGAGAGGAATTCGAGGTTGTCGCCGACCAGCTGTGGCTGGTCGGCTGAAGCACTGGCCAAACCCAGCATCGAACCTGGTTGCCGGCTTCGAGCTGAGCGCCTACCTACACCCGCACCGTCAGTCCATCGTGGAGGGCCGTGCGGTAGGCTTTGAGGGCGGGAACGAAGCCCATCAGGAAACCGGCCGTCACCACGGCGCCCATGAAGAGCAGCTCGACGGAACCGGGGGGCCGGATCGGGATGAAGAGCCCTACCTGTGCTTCGACGATAGACTGTCCGACTGAGAGCAGAACATACACCAGGCCAAGTCCGGCGAGCGCTCCCGCCGCGGCCAGGCAGGCCGATTCGAGCACCAGCAGGGCAACGATCCGGTTGGGACCGGCTCCGACGGCGCGAAGGATCGCCATCTCCCGGCGGCGCTCGTTGAGCGACGTGTAGAGCGAGACCAGCATGCCCAGCAGCCCCACCATTACGACGAAGATGGTCACCAGCCGCAGGCCGGTCTCGGCGTAACCCAGGCTCCGCCACATCTCGTTCAGGGCGACTCCAGGGATCACGGCCATCATCGGCTCGTCCTCGAAGTCGTTGATCTCGCGTTGCAGCATGAGCACGTCCCGGCGGTCGGTCGTGCCCACGAAGAACGAGGTCACCTGGGTGACTTCGACATCTTCAATCGAGAGATTCGCTTCGCCGTGTGCGTGTCCGTCGTCGGCGGCAGCCACTTCGGACTCGTCGTCATGCGTGTGTCCGTCGTCCGCAGCAGCTGCCTCCGTCTCTTCCTCGTGGTCGTGTTCGTCTTCTGCCGGAACCGCCTCGGCCTCCTCCTCGTGGGTGTGTCCGACGTCCGCGGGGGCCGCCTGCGCTTCTTCCTCGTGGGCATGGCCGTCGTCTGCCGAAGCCGCCGCCGTCTCCTCCTCGTGTGCGTGTCCGTCGTCTATCGGGGTCGCCTCGGTCTCCTCCTCGTGGGCGTGCCCATCGTCAACAGGGGCCTCCTCCTCGTGTGCGTGCCCATCGTCGGCCGGGGCCGCTTCCATCTCTTCATCATGGGCGTGCCCATCGTCAACAGGGGCCTCCTCCTCGTGTGCATGCCCGTCGTCCGCGGCAGCCGCCTCAGGCTCCGCCTCGTGTGCGTGTCCGTCTTCTGCCGGGGCCGACTCTTCCGCTTCCTCGTGCACATGACCATCGTCCGTCGGGGCCTCCGCCTCATCGTGGGCGTGCCCGTCGTCCGATGCCGACGACGTACCTTCCTCCAGGTGGATGGCCTCCATGCCCTCGAGGGTCACGTAGAGGGCGCGGTCCACGGGGGTGAACGTCTTGGCGAGGACGCCCACGACCGTGAAAGGCATGTGGTCGTGGACCAGGAAACCCACCTCGCCGATCCCATGGGTCACCGCGATCTCGTCGCCCAGCGAGTAGTTCAGCTCGGACGCCACGTCCGCGCCCAGGGTCACGTCGTACAAGCCTTCGCTCGCCCGGCCTTCAGCCAGTGCGATTTCCTGGCCGCCGCGGTAGCGATAGCGGTGATAGAAATCGTCATTCGTTCCGATGACCCGGAATCCGCGGTGGCTATCCCCCAGGCTGTAGGGGATGGTCCATTCGACGGCCGGGTGATCCGCCCACTGCCGGTAGGCCTCCCACGAGACGTTCTCCGTCGGTGCGCCCATACCGAAGACCGAATACAGCAGCAGCTGGATCGTGCCGCCCTTGGTACCCACGATCAGGTCGGTCTGGCTGATGGTGTTGGAGAAGCTCTCGCGCATGCCCACGCGCACGTTCTCGACGCCGATAAGGAGGGCGACGCTGAGGGCGATGGAGCCCACGGTGAGCGAGGTGCTGAAGGCGCGGTTGCGGAGCGATTTTAGCGCGAGGTCCAAAACCAGCATTAAAGCACCGCCTTGTTGACGTCGGGGAGCGAGATGGTGCGGGAGAACATGCCCTCCAGGGCGCGGTCGTGACTTACGAACACCAGCGTTGCGCCGGCACGCTCGCACTCCTGGAAGAGCAGCTCGAGGAAGTCCTCGCGGCGGTCAAAGTCCAGGGAGGAGGTCGGCTCATCGGCGACGATGAGCTCCGGCGCCCCGATGAGCGCGCGGCACGCCGCCACCCGCTGTTGCTGGCCCACCGAGAGTTCGGTCACCGGCTTACTCAGCAGATCGCCGATGTGGAGATGACCGGCCAGCAGCGCGGCGGATTCCTTCACGCCCGCGCCGTCCAGCCGGCCCCGGCGTCCCGCGTGCATGCGCACAGGCAGGGTGATGTTGTCGATCACCGAGAGGTAGGGGATGAGGTTGAACATCTGGAAGACATATCCGATGTGCTCCGCCCGGAAGGCATCCCGCTGTGGGCCTGAAAGTGAGGCGAGGTCCTCGTCCAGCACCATTACCTCGCCCTCGTTCGCTTCCAGGACCCCCGCAAGCACGCCGAGCAGCGTGGTCTTGCCGCTGCCGCTTGGGCCGAACAGGAACGCGCGCGTCCCCCGCTCGAGGGTCAACTCGGGGATGTCCAGCACCCAGGGGCCTTCGCCGTAGCGGAAGCGCAGGTTCCGGATATCGATGGCAAGACTCATTTGTAGCCTATCCCTGCGAAACGTCCTTCAAAAAAAACCGCGCGTCCCGATAAAATCAAGTGCGCGCTGAGTGCATGCTGGAGACTGCGTCGTGCCTAGCAGGCATCCGCGTCACGGATCAGTACTCGTACGGATAGACCCGCTTGCCGGTGATGGTGAAGCCGACGTAGCCGTACACGCTCTTGGTCATCTCGATCTTGAGTTTGCCTTCGACCCACACCGGGTTCCACCCGTTCAAAAACGCCCATTTGTCCTTTTCCATTTCGATGTAGATGAGCTGGTTGGGCGGGGGAGGCGGCGTGTGTATGCAGGCGCCGACATAGGGAACAAGGAGGAACTCCGTCACCGAGGACGCCCAGTCTTCAAGTGGAACCGCAAATCCGGGGACCTTGACGACTTTACCGTCGAGTTCCGCCAACTCCTCGCCCGGCTTGCCGGTGCGGTAATTCAGGCTGGCCAGGAGGTGCCAGCCCACCTTGATGGGCTCGCCGGCCGGTACGACCGACGGTACGTCCGGTGGTGCATACGCCGGTGCGTCGACAGGATGATCAGGAGCGGGCTTCGGTTCGGCCTTCGGGGATTCGCGCACAACGCTGAGGGACACCATGACCAGCAGGGCGGCGGAAACAAAAAGTAGTTTGTGGGTGACGCCGATCATCGAAAAACTCCGTTTGTCAGGTCGTCTGTTCAATATATATAGCATACAGCCATCTATTGGCAATATAAACGTAAATGCTCCCTTGACGCGTTAACTGCCTGCAATGAAAACACGAGCCTGTCGTTTCCATCTGATCCTTCTCCTGGCATTCGCGACCTTTGGTTGCGACAAACCGACGTCCAGCGTCTTCAGCGAACTGCAGATCCGGCTGGCGGCGCAATCACCGAACCAGCGTCACGTCGGATCCGTCGTCGTGCGATTCTCAGATATGGCCGTACGCTCCGCCGCGAACAGCGAGTACGGAACCCCTGGCGCCGTGCCCCACACGATCGACCTGGCCGAACTTGGAGGGAGCGAAACCCGTATCGTGGAGGTCTTTTCCGTGGCCGAAGGCAGATACGACGCGGCACGGCTCAAACTCGACGGCGTAACCGTGACGCTGACGAATGGTTCGCAGTTCAGCGAGGTGTTCTCGCCACCGCTCAGCGTGGAGATCGTCGTCCAGGGATCTACCCCCGTAGTCGTCGAGCGAAATCGAAAAGCCGATGCGGTTATCGATTTCGACCCGATGCGATCGATCACCCTCGAGGGGGGGACCCGGCGACCCCACGACATCACCGGCTTCAGGTTCCGGCCCAGGGCCCGGTTGGTCGACCTGGCGAGTTCGGGACAGGTCTCCGGAACCGTCAAGCACGATAACGGCACGCCCGCGGTCCTCCGGGACGACGTGCCCCTGCCCGGATACCCCGTTACCCTTTTTCAACCCGGCGGGACGGATTCGGTGACGGTCCGGTCCAATGACGCGGGCCGGTACTCCGCTTTCTTCATGCCGGCCGGTTCTTACGGCCTGTACGTTCCGCAGACTGAAGCAACCGAAGCCTGGTCATCGGAAAACGTCGAGGTGACGACCGCCAGTACCACCCGCCAGGACATCCTCCTCGCCAGGCGCTGACGTCGCGGCCGGGCGCCTGATCTCGCGGGAAATGAAGCCTTGACGGTACCCGGACCGGCCTGCACATTGATTTCCTGTTTTTTCAGCAATGAATCCGGCCCGAATACGAACGATTCCGATGCCGCGGCCCGGTGCGATTGCCACCGCGTGGGAAGGGGCGTTTAATGGCATTTTACATGTACCTGTCCATCACCGGCGAGGGTAAAATCGCCCTTTACGAAATGGACCCGGACAGCGGCGGACTGACCTTCAGGGAAGATGTCGCCGCGGGTGCCGGCGTGATGCCCCTGGTTGCGGATGGCGGCCTTGAACGACTATACGCCGGACTGCGCGGCGAGCCGTCGGTACAGACCTACAGCCTGGATCGCGGAACGGGCTGCATCACGCTGCTGGGCACCACGCCTTTCGACTGGGACACGACATACATGTCCCTGGACAACACCGGCCGATTCCTGCTTTCGGCTTCCAACGGGCACGCCGTGGCGGGCGTCCATGCCATCGGTGACGACGGCATTGTCCAGAAGGCGCCGGTAGCCCGGCAAAAGACGGCGCGAGGCGCCCACTACATCCAGACCGACCGGTCGAACCGATTCGCCTTCGTGCCTCACGTGTCCGAATCGAACACGATCTGCCAGTTCAAGTTCGACGAGCATACCGGCAGGCTGATACCGAACGATCCGCCCCGGGTGGAGCAGCCCCCGGATACTGAGCCGCGGCATTATTGCCACCATCCCACGCTGGATGTGCTATACGTCGACAATGAGAAGGCATGCAGCGTGACGGCCTACCGTTTCGATCCGGACCGGGGGACGCTGGAGGCGATGCAGACGGTGTCGACGCTACCCGCGGATTTCACCGGCGAGAACACCTGCGCGCAGTTCCATATCCATCCGACCGGCCGGTTCGTATACGTGAGCAACCGGGGCCATGACAGCATTGCCGGATTCGCGATCGAACCGGACTCCGGGCTGCTGCGTGCCATCGGGCAGACGCCGACCGAGAAGACGCCCCGCGCCTTCAACCTGGACCCGCAGGGCCGGTTTCTCTACGCCGCGGGCCAGGCAGACGGAAGACTGGCGTCCTACCGAATCGACCAGGTCACGGGCGCGCTTGCGCCGCTCGACGTGTACGACGTGGGACCTTCGCCGGCCTGGGTGATGGTCCTGGACATGGATGCGTAAGGACGGACGGGAGTACACCATGGCTTCCACCTTCGATCTACTCGTAACCGACGGCCTGGTCGTCAACCACGATGGCGTGACTGCCGCCACGGTCGCCGTGCGGGACGGACGCATCGCGGGCGTGCTCGAACCCGACGCCCGGCCCGATAGCGCACAGCAGATATCCGCGAAGGGCCTGCATGTGCTGCCCGGCCTGATCGATCCCCACGTGCATCTCAGGTCGCCCGGCCACGAAGAGCGGGAAGACCCCGTCTCCGGCACGAGCGCCGCGGCCGCCGGCGGCATCACGACCCTGCTCGAGATGCCCATCTCTCCGGTTGCGGCCAGTTCCGCCGAGGGAGTCCGGAAGCGGGGCGAGGCCATCGGCGCGAATGCGCTGATCGATTTCGGTCTATACGGCGCGGCCGGCCATGAGAACGTGGACCTCATCGCCGAGGTGGCCGAAGCGGGCGCCGTGGCCTTCAAGACCTTCCTGACCGCGCCCCCGACCCATCGCGAGGGTGAGTTCTTCGGCCTCTGGTGCCTGGACTACTCGCTGCTGCGGGACGTCATGGCCGCTACGGCCGCCACGGGCCTGCGCCACAGCTTCCACTGCGAGAACTGGCCCATGATCGAGACGCTCATCGCGCAGCTGTCCGCCCAGGGCCGCAACGACGGCCTGGCCCACGCGGAAAGCCGGCCCTCCATCGTGGAAGACACCTCGGTCGCCATCATGATGAGCCTGGCCGCCGAGGCGGGCGGTCCCGTGGAGGTCGTGCACCTCTCGAGCCCCCGGGCCGCGCAGATGGTGAAGGAGGCCAAGGCGCGGGGCCTCGACGTCATCGCCGAGACCTGTCCCCAGTACCTCTTCCTGACCGACCAGGTCCTGTCCGTGCATCGCGGTTTCGCCAAGTGCAACCCGGCCCTGCGGCCGGCCGAAGAGGTGGAAGCGCTCTGGTCCTACCTGCACGACGGCACCCTGGAGTTCGTCGGCAGCGACCATTCACCATTCCGGCCGGAAGAGAAGGAAGGGGACGACATCTTCGCCATTCCGCCCGGCCTGCCCGGCCTGGAATCCATGGCACCCCTGATGCTGACCGCGGTCAACGACGGGCGCCTGTCGATTACCGACCTGGTACGGCTGATGTCGACCCGCCAGGCCGAGATCTTCCGGCTTCCGGGCAAGGGACGGATCGCCATCGGAAACGATGCCGATCTCACCTTCGTGGACCTGGACGCGCGGTGGACCTTCGACCGGAACCAGTGCTTCACCAAGGCCAGGGATGTCATGCGCATCGTGCACGGCATGCCCATGAAGGGCCGCGTCCAGCGTACCATGGTGCGCGGGGAGACGGTGTACGAGGACGGCAGGATCACGGGCCGGCCCGGTTACGGCCGGTGGCTTAAGCCCAACTGACCGCGGAAACCCGGTAGACCGAAAGGACAAAGCATGGCAGTTCCAGATCCCAGGGGCGTGTATACCATTGCGCCGACGCCCTTCGAAGAAGACGGCAGCCTGGATACAGGCAGCCTCTCGACCCTTACCAACTTCCTCATCGACCTGGGGATCGACGGGATCACCGTCCTGGGTGTCCTGGGAGAAACCAGCAAACTGGTCGAAGCCGAACGGGACCTCGTCATCGCAGGCGTGGTCGAAGCCGCCGCGGGTCGGATCCCGGTCTGCGCCGGAACCAGCCACACGGGGACGGACGGATGCGTCGCACTCAGCCGCCGGGCCGAGGAACTGGGCGCTTCCTCGCTCATGGTGGCGCCGCCGAAGCTGGCCAGGGGCACGGACGAGGCCCTGCTCGCCCACTACCTGAAGGTGGCCGACGCCGTATCCATACCTCTCGTGATCCAGGACCACCCCACCAGCAGCGGCGTCCAGATGAGCATCGACTTCATCGCGACGGTGGCCGACCAGTCTCCGCAATGCCGGTTTCTCAAGCTGGAAGAAGAGCCGACTCCGCGCAAGGCCAGCCAGGTGCTCGCGGCCAATCCCGACGTGGAGATCTTCGGCGGACTGGGCGGCGTCATGCTTCTTGAGGAACTGCGCCACGGCTGCATGGGCACCATGACCGGCTTCGCCTACCCCGATATCCTGAAGGACATCCACACGAAGTACATGTCCGGCGACATCGACGGCGCTACCGAGACCTTCTACAGGTACTGTCCCCTGATCCGCTTCGAGGCCCAGACCGGCATCGGGTTGTCCATCCGCAAGAACGTCTACCGGCGGCGCGGCGCCATCAAGACCGCCCGGGCGCGCCAGCCCTACGTCCCCCTGGACGACGGGACCCTGGCGGACCTGAACGATCTGCTGACGCGACTCGGATTGGAGTGATCGAATAGGGTCCGCGAGGGTGGCGGCGCGGCCGCTCAATCCTCCCAGTCGAGCAGGACCCCCAGCGCATCGCCCGGCTTCTGGTAGAGCAGCGCGAAGGCGTCCGCTGCCTGGCGCCAGGGGAAACGGTGCGTGGTCATTCGATCGGTCCGGATCGCGCCCGATGCGAGGAGTTCCATGGCGCGGCGGGACTGGCGGGCACCCGCACGCGTCCGGAAGTACCCGCCCAGCAGTTTGCGACCCTGGATCTTGTTCGAAGGCAGCGAAAGCGGCTGATCCTCGTACAGCCCGATCAGATGCATCAGCCCGCCTAAGGCCAGCATGTCGAGTCCCTGCCCGAAGGCGGCCGGACCCGCGGGACCGCCCACAGCGTAGACCACGATATCGGCGCCGAGGCCGTTGGTCAGGCGCTTCACGGCCCTGACGGGATCTTCCTCCCGGGCGTTGATCACCACATCGGCGCCGCATTCCGCCGCCATGACGCACCGATTGGCCAGCGCGTCCACGGCCACCACCCTGCCCACGCCATTCGCCTTGATGACCTGAAGGATCAGGTTGCCCACGAGACCCTGGCCGAGCACGACCACGGTGTCCTGGGGCTGGATGTCCTCCACTTCCACCCAGGTGACCGCACCGGCCGTCAGCGGGTAGTACGGGGCGTGGTCGAAGGAGAGGTCCGCCGGCATGGGCATGACGACGGTCTGGTCCCACGGGAAGACGAGCCGGGCCGGCCGGACGACGTACTGGGCATGGGGTGCCAGGGCGACGACGCGGTCGCCGGTTTCCAGGTGTTCGACCCCCTCCCCCAGCGCATCCACCGTCCCCGTCAGGGAATAGCCCATGATGTCCGGGCTCACGGCGTGTTCCCGCGTGTACCGGCCGCCGAGTTCGGAACCCCGGCTGATGAGGCTGCACGCCGCCTTGATCCGGATCTCTCCGGGACCGGGTTCGGGAATCGGTACTTCCTCGAGCTCGATCCGGTGGAGCCCTTCGGGTTTGATGACACGCTTCATGGTTGGGTTTTTCATTCCGTCATACCCAAAATCAATCCAACGTGAACTTCGCCAGGGTTCTTTGAACGTCGGTGACGTCAATCCCCTTTTTGAACTCTTTCTTAACAGGCAATTCGTTACCTGAAATCCATACCTTCATCTCGGAGTCGAGATCGACCCGCCCCGCAGTCTCGAACGAAAAATGGGTGATCGACTTATACGGGATGGAGTGGTACTCCGTCTTTCGACCGGATATTCCCTGTTTATCTACCATGATCAACCGCCTGTCCGTGAAAGCAAACAGGTCTCTGACCAGCTTGAAGACCCTGACCAGTTTCTCTTCCTCGATCAGTATCTGCGAGAACTCCTTTTCCATCTCTTCAACTTCGACCTCCGAAGCGTTGCCCATGACGGCGTTCAGAATCGACATAATCCCTCCCTGTGGTTTCTCCTGAATGGTTTCTCCCGATATGTACTACCCGGTTTTTTCCTGAACAGTCCTGATTCATCCTGAACAGTAATGCCGGTTATGCGGCAGCCCGTCAAGAACGGTCTTCCTCGTCCAGCAGCGCCGCGGCCTTTCGCAGGACGTCATCCATGGCCTCGGCGGGCAATGTGCAGATACGCACCACCGTGCCGGACCGCCAGTCCACGCTTTCCAGCTGGTCGGCCAGGATGATCCCGGTTGCCGGGAGCCCTGCGGGGATCGCGACTTCGAACGGATACCCCTTCTCCTCGTCGGTAATCGGGCTGAAGAGGGCGAGGCCGGCCCGGCGGTTATAAGCCTCGGGCGAAACCGTGACGGCGGGCCGCCCGGAAGGCAGGTAGGTACCCTTCCCCGACCTGGAGTAGATCCACACGATCTCGCCCCGAACCGGTACGTAGCTTGATGAAGCCATTATTCGTCTCCTTGTATCTCGCCTTCAGCCGTGGCTGCCGATGCTGATTCTGCCGTGCAGGTTGCGTTTCGAGATGCCCGGCAGCAGGTCGGGAAGTTTGAACCGGGTCCGTTCCAGCGGGACGAGGGTCAATTCCTTGCCCCGGAGCACGAGTACCACCGGCGAATCGTCCCGGACGCCCATCTGGACGGCGACCGGTTTCGGGATGCGCAGCGCCAGGCTGTTGCCCCATTTCTTCACGCGGGATTTCATGCGAGCCTCCTGTATAAATGATGTAGATGCCTCGTTTAGACACACCGCCGAAGGGCGTAACTCCCCTGGTTCGTTAATTGATTAGTCTAGGGATTTGCTGGAGTCTCGACTGATTAGAAAACAAAGTCAGTCGAAACGAAGGCAAATGGGCAGAAACAGAC
>VXWP01000040.1 GCA_009835325.1 Gemmatimonadota bacterium
ACATGGGACGATCGGGAAAGGGGTAGTCTGTTTCATCGGTGGGTTTCTTGCTATCTTACGATCATTTTTCGATTCGATAAGCTTTCTTGAATCACGGGTCTTCCATCTCACACTTTCTTAAGCACCACCAGGGTCGGAGAGCCAACAACCCCTTCTTCGTATGGAACGGTAGCCTCCCATACCATGCCCTGCGCCTTCATGACCGATGCTGCCGATTCGATCTCTGCCTCCGGACCGGGCCCCTTGTAGCAGACCAGCTTCCCTCCGGGTTTCAAGATGGGACCACTCCATTCCACGAGTTGGCCGATAGAACTGACCGCCCGCGCCACCGCGCCGTCATACATGCCATCCGGCACACGTTCCGGTAATTGCTCCATCCGAGTATTGCAGACCTTCAGATTATCCAGCGACAACGCACGCCGCGCCAACTTCAGAAAAGCGCACTTCTTCTGATTTGATTCGACCGCAACAAAGTGTGTTCCAGGCACGAAAATGGCGAGGGGTATCCCAGGGAAACCGCCACCGCTTCCGATGTCCACGATCACGCCGCCCGTGGGCAGGACACCCTTCAGTGCGGGCATGAGCGAATCGCAAAAATGGCGCGACGGTATGCGTTCCAGGTCGTTCATAGATATGACGCGGAGTACGTGGTTTACACGCCGGATTTCGTACAGGTATCGCTCGAATGCCCCGATTTTACGGGCGTCTAGCCGATGACCGAGTTTCTCCATACCATGGACAAAATGCTCGATAGTGTCCATGTCATGTCTTGGTATGTTCCACGTGGAACACCTGGTTTTCGAAGCTGGACTTTTCGGTGCGGGACCTGGCCTTAACGCGTTCGAGATGTACGACGAGGATGGAAAGATCGGCGGGTGTTACGCCCGGGATCCGCGACGCCTGCCCCACGTTTGCCGGCCGGATGCTGGCCAGCTTTTCACGTGCTTCGTGAGACATGGCCCGGATGGAAGCGTAATCGAATTCCCCGGGGATCGCACGGGTTTCCCAGGACCGCATGCGTTCGATTTCCTTGTGCTGGCGTTCAAGGTACCCGGCGTATTTGACCGCTGTCTGAATCTGGCCGATGACAGACGGTTCATGGTCCATGGGATCCGGGTCTACGGTATAGAGGTCGGAATACTGTATCTCCGGGCGGGACAGCAGCTTGTGGAGGGACACGGGCTCCGATACCGGCGTCGAGGACCTGGTCTCGAGTATGGGGTTTATCCTGTCCGGAACCACGTATTCCCCTTTCAGCCGGTTTGTTTCCGATTCCACCAGCCGGCGCCGGGTTACTGTGGCCTCGTGACGTTCTCTTGAAATTACACCGATCTCGAAGGCCCGGTCCGACAGGCGCATATCCGCGTTGTCGTGCCGCAACAGCAGGCGGTACTCCGCACGCGAAGTGAACATCCGGTAAGGCTCGTCCGCTCCCTTTGTAATGAGATCGTCTACCATCACACCAATGTAGGCCTCTCCCCGGTCGAGCGTAAACGCCGGTCGGCTTCCGACCTTCAGCGCGGCATTGATGCCGGCCAGAATACCCTGTGCCGCGGCTTCCTCATAGCCCGTAGTACCGTTGATCTGACCCGCGAGGAACAGCCCGTCTACCTGGCGCGTTTCCAGGGAACGTGTCAGGTTGTCGGGAGGGATGAAATCGTATTCGACGGCGTATCCGAACTGTAGGATCTCCGCCTTCTCCAGACCCTTTATCGTGTGCAGCGCCCGGTCCTGCTCCGGTTCCGGCAGGCTGGTGGAGAAGCCGTTTACATATACTTCGTCGGTATTCCACCCCTCGGGTTCCAGTATGATCTGGTGGTTGTCCCGATCAGGGAACCGTACGATCTTGTCCTCGACGGATGGACAGTACCTGGGACCGCGGCCGGTGATCCGGCCGGAGTACATGGGCGACTGGTCCAGGGCGGAACGGATGATGTCGTGGGTCCGGGCGTTCGTGAAGGTCAGGTAGCAGGGCAGTTGCTCATCAGCCGGTGACAGCCTATCCTGGGAGAAATGCTCGGGGAACTCATCGCCCGCAATGATCTCCAACTCACTGTAATCTATGGATTTACCATCTACTCTGGGCGGCGTGCCGGTCTTCAGCCGGCCGATGTCGAACCCCAGATCCCGCAGGGAGTCGGACAGCTCCGTGGCCGCCCTTTCTCCCAGACGTCCTCCGGAGGAATTGCTCGCGCCCCGATGCATGACTCCGTTCAGAAAAGTGCCTGAAGCCACGACCACGGCACGGCAGGATATGGCGCGTCCATCGCTGGTCCGGATCCCCGTCACACAGCGCTGGTCGACGTCCAGGCACGCAACCTCGCCTTCCACTACCGTCAGGTTCGACGTTTTCCCGATGACCCGCTGCATGTAATCCCGGTATGCCACGCGGTCATTCTGGGATCTCAGAGACTGTACCGCCGGACCCTTGCGCGTGTTCAGCATCCTGACCTGCACGGCCGTCGCGTCCGCGGCCTTGCCCATCTCCCCGCCGAGCGCGTCGACCTCCCTCACGAGCTGTCCCTTGCCCAGGCCGCCGATGGAAGGATTGCAGGACATCTGCCCGATCTTCGAAGCATCGAGGGTTACGAGCGCCGTCTTTACGCCCATTCTCGCCGAAGCCAGGGCGGCTTCACATCCGGCGTGGCCTCCGCCGATGACGAGGACTTCAACCGATGTCGGCCGTTCGTTTTCAGCCATTACCCGGTCCCTGTTCCACGTGGAACATCATTTCCCGATACAGAACCTGGAGAACACATGATCCAGTACCGCATCGCCGATTTCCTTTCCCACGAGTACGCCCAGCCGGTGCACGCATTCCCTCAGATCGACGGCGGCCATTTCGGCGCCGAGCCCTTCTTCCAGAACCCTGATACCCCGGTCAAGACTAGTTTTCGCCTGGTCGAGCAGCTCGCCCTGACGGGCATTGACGACGAGTCCCGACTCGAAACCGGCGGGATCGAACCGCGCGGTCTCGAGAATCGCTTCCCTGAGATTCTCCAGGCCTTCGCCTTGCTTTGCCGAGGTCCGGATCCACCGGTCGCCCGAGGTCAATTCCAGGTATGCGTCCGGATCATAAGCATCCAGGTCGCACTTGTTGAATATAAACAAGGCGGTCCGCCCGGACAACATCTTCACCAGTTGACGGTCGTCGTCGTCCGGCGGGCTCGTGGCGTCGAAGACGGCCAGGGGGATATCGGCCTGTTCCAGTTCCGTACGCGACCGGATAACGCCCTGCTGTTCCACCCGGTTCGAGGTCTTCCGGATGCCCGCCGTATCCACGAAGACGACGGGCACGCCCTCGATCTCGACGCTTTCCTCGATGGTGTCCCGCGTCGTCCCCGATTCCGGATGCACGATCGCCCGGTCCCGCGCCGTCAGCATGTTGAGCAGACTGGACTTCCCCACGTTCGGCTTGCCGAGCAACGCGACCCGGACCCCGTCCCTCAGTACGCGCGTTTCGTGGGAAGACTTGATGAGCCGGCCGAGCGCTTCCCGGACGGGTCGGAGCTGGTCGAGGAAGGTCTGCGGCGTCATATCCGGGATGCCCTCCTCTGTGAAATCAAGCGTAACTTCAATATATGCAATTATTTGAATTAACTTGATCCTGAATTCGTCGATCTGTTGCGAGCAGGTCCCGTTCAGCTGCCTGAGGGCCGCCCGCGCGCAGGCATCGGTCCGCGCCCGGATCAACTCGCCCACCGCTTCCGCCTGCAGCAGGTCGATCCTTCCGTTGAGAAAGGCGCGCTTTGTAAACTCCCCCGGCTCCGCCAGCCGGGCGCCCGACCTGATCAGCACATCCAGGATCATCCCGCCCGGAACCATGCCGCCGTGGCCGCTGAACTCGATCAGGTCCTCCCGGGTGTAGGTACGGGGCGACCTGAATACGGACATGAGCACTTCATCGACCCGCTCGTGGCTCCGGGGATCGATGACGTGGCCGTGATGGATGGTGTGCGTCCCGCACTCCGAAGGCCGGCTGGTGCCTCCGAACACCCTGTCGGCGATGGCGAAAGTGTCGGGACCGCTCATGCGCACCACGCACAGTCCGCCCTCGCCGGGTGGCGTGCCGATCGCGGCAATGGTATCGTTCGGGGCCTGCGAGGTCATGGGGTTAACGAGGCTTGCTGCCGCGCCCGGTGCACTGCGGGTCGGTGCCCGGCGAGCCGGTATCTTGCGGACCGGTGCCCTGCGGGTGCGTCATTTGGCGGGTTGAACGGGGAAGAACCGGTTCTGAAAGGCCTGCTGCACGATGGTCAGCACATTGATCATGGTCCAGTACAGGATCAGTCCGGAAGGCAGGTTCATCATGATGAAGAACAGCACCGCGGGCATGATGTAGACGAACATGGCCTGCCGGGGGTCTTTCATCGTCATCTTGGACTGGATCAGCATCGTGGCCGCCATGAGGACGGGCAGCACGTAGTACGGGTCCCGGAGGGACAGGTCCTGGATCCACCCGATGAAAGGCGCGTCCCGCAGTTCGATCGTGCTGCTGAAGATAGTGTAGAGCGCGATGAGGATCGGCATCTGCAGCAGCAGCGGAAGGCAGCCGCCCAGCGGGTTCACCCCCGCGTCCCGGTACAGCTTCATCATCTCCTGGTTCAGCTTGGTCGAATCGTTCTTGTGCTTCTCCTTGAGCGATTCCATCTTCGGCTGGAGCGCGGCCATGCCCTGCGTGGCCTTCATGCTCTTGTGGGTCAGGGGAAAGAGCAGGATCTTCACGATGATGGAGAGCACGATGATCACGACGCCGTAATTGGTGATGAACTGGTGCAGCCAGACCAGGGAAATGAGCGTGATCCTGCTGATCGGCTGAATGATCGTCCAACCGAGATCGACGGCGCCCTCGAGGCCGTATCCGTAACTTTCCAGGGTATCGTAGTGGACCGGGCCGAGATAGAGGAGGAAGTTGTCCACCAGGGGTGACGCGAGTCCCATCGACAGTTCCGCGGCGATCTGCCGGTCGTCGTATTGGGCGCGCTGCACGGGCCGGCCGTTCAGCCGGTATCCCCTGGCCTTCCGGTCCACCGGCACCATGGCGGTGAAGAAATACTTGCTTCTCACGCCGACCCAGTGGGTCTCTCCCGTGGTCTCGGGCCGCGGATCCTCGAACTCGGTACCGAGGTCTTCATCGATCACCGTGTCGTTGAGCGAGGCGAATCCCCTGAAGGCGTACAGGTCCTGGTCCCAGTCCCGCTCCGTCACGTTGATCCCGCCGCCCCACCGGAGATAGTACTTGCTGCCGAGGGCCAGGTCCTGTCCGCCGTCGATCCGCACCTGGAGGTCCACGGCGTAATCGTCCCGGTTGATGACGAAGGCCTTGGTAATGGTCAGGCCTCCCGGCGCGTCGGCCGTCAGCGTCACGGATCCCGAGGACTGCCCTGGACCCAGCACGACCGCGTCGCGGTCCGCGGCGAAGCGCAGGGCGCGGGTGCTGCGGGGCCCGCGCTCCGTGGTGAGCACGATGTCGGGGCCGGACTCTCGATCGGGGGGGACGAGTTCCACATCTTCCCCGCCGATTCCCCGGTAACCCTTGAGTTTCCAGCTGGTTATCACACCGCCCATCGTATTGATCACACCCCGGAAGTACTGGTTTTCGACGACGATTTCACGGGGCGCCGGCGCGCCTTCGGCCGGGGGGAGAAACAACACGCGTTCGGATCGGTCCCAGCTGTCCGCGGCCAGGTCCTGCCGGGGCCGGTCTTCGATGCGGGGAGGCGGCGTCCGTCCGGGCTCCGTTACGGCGGCGTCCGACGGCGCGTCGAAAGCAGGCGACGCGTCGAAACTCGATCCGGTGTTCTCGCCGGGCGGGTAGACGCTCGCGGGATCGTCCCCGGTCGCGAAATCCCCCGGCTGTTGCTGCGGGACCGCCCGGTCGACCGGTGCGGGACGCTGGGGCGCGTACATGGGGTATATAATGTAGTAGTAACCGATCCAGGTCAGTATGATCAGTCCGAATGCGCCGAGTACCCGTTTTTCCATGGTCGTTGTGATTCCGGGGTTTCAAGCCGTGGCCTGCGGCTAATCGTGTGGTCCGCCAGATCTGCCGGTTCCAGCCGGCCCGTCCGGTCGCTCCACCGGATCGTAGCCGCCCGGGTGAAAGGGATGGCAGCGAAGCAACCGCCACGCGGCCATGCGGATCCCGGTGAACAGGCCCTTGCGTTCAAGCGCTTCGATGGCGTATTTCGAACAGGTGGGGGTAAACCTGCAGCTTGGCGGGAGGAGCGGGGAGACTGCGAGCCGATAGCCGCGGACGCCCCAGACGAGCGTGGTCGTGATTGCCCTGGTCAGCCGTTTCCACATAAGCGTGTCACCGCGGTACGGTAGAGGGACAGGAACTCTTCGTTCATCTGGCGATAGGTCCATTCCCGGCCGGGACTGCGTGCGATCAGCACCAGGTGCATTCCCCTCTTCAGGCGGCACCTGTTCAACCGGTAGATCTCCCGCATTCTCCGGCGGACCAGGTTACGCTTGACCGCGCCGCCGTAGTGCCGGGTCACGATGAAACCTACCCGGCGCTCGAGCCGGTCCGGACACGCGGCCAGAGACAGGGTCATCGAACGTCCGCGGACGGTCAGTCCGCATTTCCTGACCCGTTCGAACTCCCACCGGTGTCTCATGCGTTCGTCGTGAGGAAAACGTAGGGAACCGGCGGCCATGGTGCATCGGTCCTGCCGCGTTCGGGCGGCGCCTATACGGCAACGCGTACCCTTCCCTTGGCCCGTCGGCGGTTCAGAATCAACCGTCCCGCCCTGGTGCTCATCCTTCGACGAAACCCGTGCCTGCGGTGCCGCTTGAGATTGCTCGGCTGAAAGGTCCGCTTCATCGTTTACTCCCGTTTTTTCTACCTGTTTTCGCAAAAACAACAGCCCTCCATATTACCCTCGGAGCGCGTTAAAGTCAAGTTGTTTTTGGTCGGCCCAGGGTAGCAAATCTTTTCGAGATATTCTCTTGACAGCACCCCGCTCACCATACATACTAAGATGAAGATACGACCCGCAACGTTTCCGCCTGCCGTGGATTTGTTGTCGCACCTAATACCACCTTAAATGTAGTAATTTCAACAATTTAGCATGTTGCATGCAAGCGTACGAGTGTGTTTTCGGGCCGGAAAAGCACCGGTCCGTTCAAAGGCGTTCCATTCCCTTCGGTCCACAAGGTAATACGCGATGAAGCAGGAAGATCCTGCACAGCTCTGGTCGGTGTGCTTGTCGGAACTGAGGGGCATGATGCCCGCACAGACGTTCGCGACCTGGTTCGAGCGTACCAGGGGGCATGACGTAACACCGGAAAAATTCACGATCGAGGTACCGAACCCGTTCTCCGGCGAACGGATGCTGAAGCGGTTTCACGACAAGATCAGCCAGGTCGTGACGACACAACTCGGCCGCCAGGTCGTCATTGACTACCACATCTTCGAGGGCAATTCACAGATCATTCCAGTGCTTACCGACCTGCCCTCCTACGTGACGGACCGGGCGGACCGGGCGGACCGGGCGGACCGGGAACAGCTGGCTGCGGGCGAAGCGGAAACGGACAACCTCTACGACAACTACACCTTCGAGAACTTCGTCGTGGGGGAGTGCAACGACTTCGCCCACGCGGCGTCCCTGGCCGTGGTGAAATCCCCGGGCCAGCAGACCTTCAACCCCCTGGTCATCTACGGCGGCGTCGGCCTGGGCAAGACCCACCTGGCGCAGGCGATCGCCCACGAATCGAAGCGGCTCGGCACCGTCGACCGCAGCCGGTACGTCACGTCGGAGATCTTCTACAACGAATTCATAGAGTCCATCCAGGAAAAGAAGACGAAGGAGTTCGCGCAGACCTACCGGAACGTCGACCTGCTGATCGTGGACGACATCCAGTTCTTCTGCAAGGGGCACAAGGACCGCACCCAGGAGGAGTTCTTCCACACCTTCGACGTGCTCCGGCAGAAGGGCAAGCAGATCGTCCTGACCAGCGACCGGATTCCCAAGGAGCTTTCCGGCCTGGAGGAACGGCTGGTGTCCCGGTTCGAATGGGGGCTTCTCGCGGACATGAAGCCGCCCGACTACGAGACCCGGGAAGCCATTCTACAGAAGAAGGCGGACAAGGACGGACTGTCCCTCAGCCCGGACGTCATCGCCTATATCGCCGACCGCGTCGCATCGAACATCCGGGAACTGGAAGGCGCCGTGCTCAGCCTGCTGGCCTACGCGTCGCTGAGTCACTGCGACATTACCATCGAAGTGGCGAAGCGGGTGCTGAGCAACAAGATCCGCAGAAAACAGCGCTCCGTGGGGATGGAAGACATACAGAAGGCCGCGGCCGGCCACTACGGCGTGTCCGTAGAGGATCTCGCCGCAAAGACGCGGAAGAAGCACGTGGTGGCAGCCCGCCAGGCCGCCATGTACCTTTGCCGGGACATGACCCGCGCGTCGCTTAAGGATATCGGCGCGGTTTTCGGCAAGAGAGACCACACCACCGTCATTCACGCCTGCCAGACGGTCAAAAAGCTTCTGTTGCACGACGAAAACCTGCAGGAAGACCTCGATAAGATCAGAAATTCGCTTTCTTAGCCCGCCTGCTGTTCAGCGACGCCCAACACACGGTCCAACCGCTCCCACACATGTGGATAACCACCAACTTATCCACATTTTGTCAACAAATCATGCCTGTCGTAACTCCCGCCCCGACATAAAGTTGCATATTGTATATACCAAATTTCCACACCAATCCACCAAGGGTAGTGCACCTCGGTGTGGAAAGGTCTCCGGCCGCGGCGCAAAATGGCCTCGTTTCGACCTGGAACCGGCTTCAAATCGACTTTCATACGCCCGGTTGCACGCCAGCGCGCATCTGGCGCGTTTACGGGCTGGAGATGTTGTGGATAACCCGGGGGATAAGGGGATGTTGTGTGTCGATGATTTGTGTATAAGTGGGCGTTTTATCCCGTTTCGGTTTCTAGTGTGTGGATTATGTGGATAAACACCTGTTTAGTTGCCAGTTTCTCCACATCTTATTTTTCCCGCAAATGTTTGGTTTTATTATTACTTATAATCACAAATACGTGTATATGCACATATCCACATTCCTTATT
>VXWP01000041.1 GCA_009835325.1 Gemmatimonadota bacterium
CGATTAGACCCAGATCACGAATCACTACTCGAAACGTTTCTCGATATCACAGGAAACGTATCTGGACAAACGAATCGCTTCAAATGCCCAATAGAGGATTGTGAGAAACACATATCCAGGCCTCGAAAGAACGACATTTGTTCCTGTTCAGACCGGGAGCAGCTTTACCCGACGGATAGCCTTAGGATGCACGAAAGGTTTTACGATAGTAGTAGTAGTGAACAAGCCTTCACAGCTTTTCGAATGGTAACAGAACATCTCCTTTTGGTGAATATCCTGAGGTATTTTAAACGAAATCATCCCCCAAGTTGGTTTGATGAAATCGCATTCGTTGTAGATGGACCATTGGCTATATTTGGGATGCCAGCTTGGCTGAAAGAACATGTGCAAAACGAGATTGCAGATATTCACAATGACCTTGTCTCACAAGGACATGCAGGGCTATTACTAATGGGTATGGAGAAATCTGGTGAGTTTCTGGATCACCTTGAAGAATTGGATTGGCACCAAACTCAAGGACGTCGGCAAAAACTACAAAATAGCACAGCCATGGCCCCCACAACTGAATACATCTATCGGCATATTACGCCCAATCCAAATACTCAGAAACCGTATGGCGCTGCCGTGTATTATGGACGGAAAGTGCTCTATAAGAATCGTTCAGGCCAACATGCCGTAGTTATGACACCTATCGTAAATTCAGCCGGACGGAACCCAAATGGAACAGAACTGGCAGCATTCCCCAGGTTAGGAGAAGTCCTTGATATTGTAGATGACCTTTACACACACCTGTACCAAGACGGTTTTATTCCACTAATTCGAGCAAATGCTCACGCGGCGATCCCTCTACGACAAGGTCAACGAATTTTAGCCAACCTCTTCGATGAAAACTCCTATCACCCATAATGAAGACAACACTAGCTGACCTATCCTACAGTACGGCCGCAGGTAGATGGGCACGCTTGGGCCCTTATTACGCTATGTTTCCAATACCTTTCGTGGAAAGGATAGTCTCCTTATTCTCAAGAAAGGGCGATACAGTCATTGATCCTTTTTGTGGACGTGGCACTACGCCATTCATAGCGATGATTAATGGTCGCAAAGGTGTAGGATGTGACAATAACCCAATAGCATGGCTTTATTCCAAAACTAAAACTGATCCATATCCTGAGATTGAGGCGGTGAGAACTCGTATTTCACAGGTCAGAGAGGCAGTGACACGCGATGACTGCCAGCCTATAAACGAGTTCCAAGAACTAGCATTCTGTCGTATAGTCTTAGGATTCGTTAACGCGGGAAAGAGAATCCTCAACTGGCAAGAAGACCAGTTAGATCGTACCGTAATCACGATGCTGATTCAGCATCTCCATGATAAGAAAGGACACGGTCTGTCCAACCAACTTCGCCACTCCCGTGCACTTTCTCCTGATTACTGTATTCGCTGGTGGAAGACTAACGGATACGAAAAACCCCCTGAGATTGAACCTGATAAGTTTCTAGCAAAACGTCTCCATTGGCGATATGCCAAGGGTACACCGCGACCAGCAGGTATGGATGCTCCCGCCATCGGATTGGGCAAAGCTTCGAGTTGTCTTCCAAAGACCGATAGACCTGCTGATCTTGTCATAACGTCACCGCCTTACAGTAATGTTACAGACTACCGTGCCGACAATTGGATACGGCTATGGGCGCTAGGAGAAGGACCAGAGTTGCCAGATTGGAATGCGGAACAAAAATACACCAATACGGAACTGTACGGCGAAATGTTACTCAAATCTTTTATTACGACATGTAACTATACCCATAGAGGAACCGTTTGGTACATTCGATCTGATGCTAGATTACGAACTAGAAACATGATATCTGGTATTTTAGCTAAAATCCTTCCTAACCATCGAGCATACGAGCTTCCCGCTCCTTATGTAAGAAAAACGCAGACTGCCCTATACGGTGACGATGGTCCCAAACCAGGAGAGATAGATTTACTGTATCTGCCTCCTCGACGCAAACGATTGGGTTTTACAATTCAGTTCAAGCCATCAAATTTCAGTTTTTGTAACTGACCATTCTTGCCTCAGCACTGCTCACCCACCGAGCGCCCATCCCGCGGGTATCCCCATCACGCCATCGCCCAGGTCTCGGATGTGTGGATCGTTGGATAGTACCAGCGCTTGGAGGACGGGTTTGTCCAGGATCTCATCCAAACGACGCAGGTGGCGCGCGTCCCTGTGCGAGACCCTGTCTTTGTATTTAACCTCGACAGGCACATAGCCGCTTTCAGTCTCGATCAGCAGATCGACTTCCCGGCCGTCGACCGTACGCAGATGATAGAAATCAACGGGCAACTTCAGGTTCTGCGTCTGTTTAAAGATCTCCGCGATGATGGCGCCTTCGAATTCGGAACCCGTTGGGCGGGACCTGCGGTTGAGCAGTGCACGTTGGATGCCCGGATCGAGGAAGTGAATCTTCGCTGCCTTGGAAAGGCGTTTGTTCCGATTTCTGAACCACGGCTGTAGCTGGATGACCTGGTAACTGATTTCGAGGTAAGTGACGAAACGATTGATCGTCCTGTGCGTCACGCCGGCGAGACGGGCCAGTTCGCTGATATTCAGCAAACCGCCGGCCAAACCGCCCAATGCCCGCAACATGCGTACATAGGGTACCAGGTCCCGAAGGTTGGCCAGATCTCGAAGATCTCTTTGCAGATACGTTCGCAGGTAGTCCTGCAGCCATCCGTACCGGTCCTCCCGGGACAGCGTATTATCGGAAACTACCGGCATGCCCCCGTATTCCAAGTAGTGATCCAGGCAATCAACCGCTCTGGCGTATCGGTCGCTTTGCTGGGGTATTCCTGATACCAGAATACCAGGATCCCCGGATTCAAGGTACCGGACCAGGCGGGATTCCACGACGGGATCGTGCCAGGAATCGGTCATCATCTCCGGTATCGTAAGCGGATACAGTTCCATTATTGTGACGCGTCCAGCCAGGCTCTCCCGGATCTGATCCATCAACAGGATCTGGCTGGATCCAAGCAGAATGGAACGACTGTCGGGATACCGGTCGTACACTGCCTTGACGGATTCGACTATCGAAGGCGCCTTCTGGATTTCGTCCAGAATGACCCTGGGATAACGTTGATACCACTGCGCCGCCGACAGTGCCGTAAAGTCAGGGCGCACGATCGGGTCTTCGAGCGAGACGAAATCGTATTCAGGAAACCCGGCCTGCACCAACGTGGTCTTACCGGTCTGACGAGCACCTGTCAATGCGATCAGTCGTCCCAGGCGGGTGTCCGCCTTCTGTTTCATCAAGGACAGCACTGTCCTGTTTTTCATGTCACGAACTCTTTTTGGCGTTATATTATGCTCTTTATGATAAATAATACGCTATTATTATGACAAAGCAAGCAAATTTTACGTTAGAATGACTTGCGAGGCGATCAGAAGCTGTCGGTGGGAGGGGTAATCAAGTGTGGGAAATGGTTGTGGGAATCGGGGGATGCGTGCCAGGGAGTTCCGTGGGGGAACGGCACCGTGTTTTCCTGGAAACGACGAGATCGGCCCTGACGGTGATCGGTAATCAGTTATCCATCGTTGTCAACGACGCGTCCGTCCACGTTTTCAGCCTGATCGTCGTCCACCAGCTACCCGTCCGCGAGCTTCCCGTCTTCCAGATTCCCATCCGAAAGCTTCCCGTCTTCCATCTTACCGTCCGTCAGTTTCTGGATCGATCCGGGAATGGCATCGACCGGCGGAACCTCCGGGAGTTCCCGCGTGATGGGGACGTTCAAGTCGGAGAATCGTTGGGCGGAGGTAGCAACACGGGTATCCCATGATCCGACGCTCCGATTGTACCGCTCGATCGCCTGCCGAAGCGAATTGCCCACGTTGACGTAGTGCCCGGCAAAAACGGCCAGCCGGTCGTACATCTCCTTGCCCAGGTCGCTGATCTGCCGGGCGGTCTCCGCGACGCGGATCTGCTGCCAGGACATCTCCACGGCCTTGAGCAGCGCCAGCAGGGCCGGCGGCGTAACGATAACCACGTTTTTCTCGAGAGCCCGTTCCGTCAGCCCGGGTTCCCGTTCGATGGCGGGGAGGAAGGCAAACTCGGGCAGGACCATCACCACCATGTCCGGCGTCGAGGCCAGGACGCTCCAGTACTCCTTCTTTGCCAGGGAGTCCACGTGGCTTTTTACCTGGCTGACATGGCGGTCGAACGCGGCCGACCGGGTTTCGTCGTCGTCCGTCTCGAAGGCTTCCATGAGCGCCGTCAGTGACACCTTGGAATCGAGAATGACCGTCCGGTCCTGCGGCAGATGGACGATCACATCGGTTCGAATCCGTTCGCCTTCGCTGTCGAAGCTGTCCTGCACCGTGAAATCGATGTCCTTCCGAAGGCCCGAAAGCTCAAGGACCCGTTCGAGCTGCGTCTCCCCCCACCGGCCGCGCACGTCGGGCCGCTTGAGCGCGTTGGAAAGCGTCTGGGCCTCAGTGGCGAGTTCCTTGTTGGTCTGCATGAGGTTCAGCATCTGGGTGCGGAATTCACCGGCGTTTTCGGCCCGCGCCTTGTCCAGCGACTCGATCTTCTCCGACAGGGGCTTGACCAGTTTCTCGACGGCTTCCTGGCGCGCTTTGAGAGACTCCTCGGCGTTTGCCTTGAACGATTCCTGCTGCGACTTCAGGACCTCCGAGGACAAGGCCTTGAAGGTGTCCTTGAACCGCTTCTCCACCTCGTCGCGCTCGCCGAGGCGTTCCTCCGCGTTGGAGAGTTTCTGAAGCAGTTCGGCCCGTTCGACTTCCAGCTTCCGGACTTCCTCCAGCGACTTCCCCGCTTCGGCCAGTTGCTCGCGCACCACGCCCAGTTCGGTCTCCATGGCCGCCTTCTCGCCGCTGAGGGCGATGATCCGGCTGCTGTTTCTGAAGCTCCATACCAGCACGCCGGCCGCCAGCGCCAAGCAGGCCAGGAGTGCGATGAGCAATATGATCGTCAGTGTGTCCATGTGGATTAATAAGACACTAAGGAAGTGCCGTAGTCAAGCGGTCAGCATGGTCAGCATAGTCCGGCTACCGTTCTCCCGCCATCCATTCGGCCGAGACCCTGGCCAGCTCCTTCATGACGGGTTCGTCGGTGTTCCGCCGTTTCAATACCTTGAATCCATGATCCGCCGTATCCACGACGTGCAGCGTCGCGTTAGCCAGGTCGTCCACGACCGGCTGCAGCAGATCCAGGTCCGCCATCGAGTCCCGCTGGCCGGACAGGAACAGCATGGGCGCCTCGACCGCCTTCAGGTGTTCGGCACGCTCCGTGTTCTTCTTGCCCGCATGCAGGGGAAAAGCGTAGAACACGATGCCCCTCAGCCCTTCGACCGGTTCTCGGGCGCACGCCGTCGAGACCATCCGACCGCTCATTGAATGCCCGCCGGCGAACACCGGCAGCCCGTCGGCGCTTTCCTTCGCCGTTTCGATGGCCGCCCGCACCGTGGCCAGGCGCACCTTCTCGCCGTCCATTCCGCCGCCGCCCTTCTCGGAATAGGGATAGTTGAATCGAAAGGTGGCAACCCCCGCTTCGTTCAGCGCGCCACTCAGTTCCTCCATGAACCGATGGCGCATGTTCGTGCCCGATCCGTGTCCTAGCACCAGCAGGGCATGTGCGGCGGCCGGGCCGTCGGATCCACCTGCGCCGGATGAGCCGCCCGGCTTCGCAAGTATGGCCGAAACCTCGCCTTTCTCTTCAGTCGAGATGAACTTCATTTCTCTCGTATCAACGGGCATTCATTCCTCCAGCTTAGCTCGTTTAACTCCCTGCGGTATTCCTCTTATAACTCCCTGCGGCCCGCCCACGTAATATAACCTTACGCCTGCGTTGCGCTACTGCACCGCGCGCTTCGGATAGTCGTAGATCACTTCGTCGCCGGGCACATCGCCCACGGTGGACCAGGTGTCTCCCTGGAACCTGAGGTGCAGCACCGCGCAGGTAGGCATGTTGAAGATCTCTCGCGGCCCGAGGTGATTCGCAAGATCCGTCAATCCCGGATTGTGCCCGAACAGCATCAAGATATCCACCGAATCATCCACGCCCCGGATCACGTGAAGCAGTTCGGCAACGCCCGCGTGAAAGAGGCGCTGCTCCACCACGATGCTTTCACGGGGGTATCCGAGCTTCCCGGCTATGGTCCGTGCCGTGTCCAGCGACCGGACCGCGGAACTCGATACGATCAGGTCCGGATTGTACCCGCTCCGTGCCAGCCGCTCCCCCATCTCCGGCGCGTCCCGCTTCCCGCGCTTGTTCAGCGGCCGCTCATGATCGCTTAGGGTGGGGTCCTTCCAGCTCGACTTGGCGTGCCGGACCAGGATGAGTTCTTTCACCTGGAAGCGCTCCCTTGGATAGGTGGTTCGTACGGCAGCGGGGCGGACTTCTCAGGTCCGATTGGACCAGCCCCTGCGCTCAAGCCACCGAACGCCGGTCCGACCTGGTCTTCGCGGGCAGGCTGAACGGACGGTCGTGGCGGAGACTCGGTACGCGGCCACGCGCGCTGGCGACGCTACCCAGGTCCACCGTTGCGACGATGACGCCCACGTCTTCGCCGCCGTCGGCCAGGACCTCGCCCCAGGGGGAGATGATGAGCGAATGGCCGTACACCTCGCCGCCGCCCGGAATCGAACCCGCGGCGCAGGGGGCCACCACCACGGCGCCGTTCTCGATGGCGCGGGCGCGGTTCAGCACGTGCCAGTGGGCCTGTCCCGTCGTCTTCGTGAATGCCGCCGGTACGGCGAGGATCTCGGCGCCGGCCTGCGCCAGCGTGCGGTAGAGCTGGGGAAAGCGCAGGTCGTAACAGGTGGTCATGCCGAGCCGGCCCCAGGGCGTGTCCGCTACCACGACCGTCTCGCCGGGGGATACGACGTCCGACTCCCGGTACTGCTCGTCCCGGGAGAGGTCCACGTCGAACAGGTGGATCTTGTCGTAGCGCGCGCGGATCTCTCCCTGGTCGTCCACCAGGAAACCCCGGTTGATGAGCCGGCCGTCCAGCCCGTCCACCGCCACGGAGCCGATGAGCGTCCACACGCCGGCGTTCCGCGTGAAATCCCGCAGGGCCGCGACCACGGCATGGTCCGCCTCCGGCGCCGAGGGCGGACAGATCATGCCGTTGTCGGTTCTGAGGCCGCCGCAAAACTCGGGCAGGCACACCAGATCGGCGCCCTTCGCCACCGCGTCGCCCGCCAGGCGGCTGGCGACCTCGATGGCTTCGTCGAAGGTCGCCGAGGCCGGCGTCTGCACACAACCGATACGTACTTCGTTGCTTGAACTCATGGCTGCTCTCCTGTGATTGCGTAATGCTGATCTGCGAGTCCTGACTTACTGATGCGGCCAGGGCACTCATGCATTCAGAATGCCCAGGTCCTTAATGCGGTATCCCAAGCTGATGCATCCTGCGATGAATCGCCTCCCGCGCCTCGACAAAGGGCCGTTCCAGGTAGGCGAGATGGTCTTCCTCGCCGTGATGATGGGTGGCCGTGCCAGGTTCGTGCCGCGCCGCGGTCCGGCGGATGTACTGCAGGTCGCCGTCGATGAGGGTGAGCATGTACTGGGCGGCGTCCCGGTCGAACATCCACCACTCGCCCCCGCAGGCGACGTAGACCGGCGAGGTGTGGGCGAAGATCCCCCGTCCCCAGCCGTCGTGGTGGGGCACGCTGGTGTAGTCCGGCCCCGCGCATCGCGCGGCCAGCCAGGTGTGCCCGTCCACCTTCACGTGCGCCTTCAGCTCCAGGCGGCGCGTTCCGTTGCGGTCCTCCGTGGAAGCCACGACGCGTCCGCCCTGGACGATTTCCAGCGTATGGATCGGGAAGATGCTCTCCGACCAGGCCTGGACCTCCACCGTGCCGGGACCCGACACCTGCACCGTGTCGCCCACCTGGTGCCCGTCCACGGAGAGGTGGATGATGGGACCGCCGCTGTGGAAGGTGCGCCCCTGCGAGACGGCGCTGCACCAGTTGTCGTAGGTGAAGTCCTGTTCGGGCATGTAGGCGTAGGTGCGGTACAGCCCGACGGGCACGTCGCTGCTCATTTTGTCTGTGCCGCCCACCAGGGGCAGTTTGTACCCGCAGTTGAGATAGCGGTAGTATTCGATGTGGTTGAAGGGCTGGTGGCGCAGCATCTCCACGCCGTCCACGCGGCCCGTGGCGATGAGCGCCGCGGGCTCTCCGTTCGGGTTGGGGAGATGGGGGATGATGACCGAGCCGCCCTGTGCGTGGCACTGGTCCGCCCAGTCGCTCATCGTGATCTCCAGCGTGCCGCCCAGTTCCGCCTCCCCCGGGCCGTCGGTGCACCAGGGCATGACCGGCTCCTTCAGGCCCCAGAGGATGAGGTGGCCCAGGAAGTGCTGCCGGTTCTCCTGACCCACGTAGACGATGTTGTTCCCGTCCTGAGAGATACTCGGCCGGCCCGTGAAATCCTCCGTGTTGGTGAAGAGGTTGCCCCACTGCGAGGGCAGCAGGTTCACGATGTTCAGGTCCTCCCCCTGGGACTCCGTATGGCTGCCCTGCGTCGAGAGGAAGTGGACGTGCGAATCGCCGCTGTACCAGCCTTGCGCGTTCATATTCACCCAGCGCTTGAGCCGCAGGGTCAGTTCCTGCTGCCCCGGTTCGATCTTCACCCGGGTCCGCAGCGGCTCGTACTCGAACCCCCGCGCCACGTCTACGATCACCTCGCCGCGGGGCAGCCACCCCTGGCACTTGCCGTCGATGTAGGCATAGGTGATCTGACCGAGCCGGAGGTCCCCGCCGATGTCGATGTGCCAGGTGTCCAGGTTGGAATTGACCTGGTTGTGGTGGCCGTAGGGCTGGTAGGGGATGCCTTCGGGCGAGCGGAAGTGGACGCGGCACGGGACCGGCCTTCCCGTGTCGTCATCGAGGACGGTGACGTTTACCCAGTTCCGCCCCCGGTCCAGAAGCTCCACGCGCATACGCGGCGTCTCGATCACCTTCTTCTGCTCCACGTCGCCCCATTTGACCTCGCCGACGGTTTCCTCGCCCTGCTTCACCGACAGCGTCGCGGACGGGATGGCCGCCACTTCGACGTAGGCCGGGCTCGACTTCGGATTCTGGGCCTCGCCCCATCCGGCGAAATCGCCGTCGACGAAGTCATCGGCCGAGGCCTCGGGCAGGGGATGGACGTAGGAGGCGATGCCCCGGTCCACGTCTACGCGCAGGTCGAAGGGCTTTTCGGCGTCGTCGGGATCGGTCAGCGTAAGGCGCGCCTCGCGTTTCCCCTGGCGGACGAAGGGATGTTCGTTGGCCTGCGAAACCGTCAGTCCGGCGATGATGAAAGGCGGACCGGCCGGGATGACCTCCAGCGATTCGATCTCGCGGTCGGGATGGGGGTTCCGCCAGGCCCAGAGGTAGTATCCCCTGGAATAGTCTCCCGTGACTTCAGTCTGACGCTTGCCCGAGTCGCCCCAGTTGTCCCCCGCGTAACGCCGCATCTTCACCTGGCCCCGGTCCGGAAGGGCGATAAAAGGCTTTCCGCCCAGGGAGATATGGCCGATTTCAAAACGCTCGCGGATGGGTACACGAATCTCCTCACCGCTCTCCTCGCCGCCCTCCTTGCCGCCCGCCAGCCGGAACACGTATTCCGCCACGGGGATCCCCAGCGGTCCGCCCTCCATCAGGTCGGATTTCAGCAGGCGATGTGCCAGGATCAGACCCGTAGCCCGGCTGTTGACGGGAATGGTCACGCCGCCGGAGGTCTTATCGAAGGCAATGAAACAATTCGCCGGATCGTCGTTTACCCGGAAGGGCAGGCCGCGGCACAACTGATCGCCAATGGGCGTGTTGGGCTTCTCCTCCAGGACGTCGAGTCCGGCGTTACACAGGGCGGACAGGTCGAGGGGCAGGTAGTCTGGCATGTGGGCGCCTCATTCCGTATGTAACTTATGGTGATGCAATCGGCATTTTGAAGCGTGTTTTTGTACAAATTTCAAATTGAACTTGAA
>VXWP01000042.1 GCA_009835325.1 Gemmatimonadota bacterium
GGACACCCGCTGCTTTCAAAGGCTCGAAGGCAACCGTCTGGCCGCCGGTTGACCGCCGATCTTACTTCTTCTTATGCCTGTCGGCCCGCAAACGTTTCTTGCGCTTATGGGTAGCGATCTTCGACCGCTTGCGCTTCTTACCACTCGGCACGTCTGTCTCCCTTGGGTTAGTTTTCTTTCTGTACTCGGTTTTTCAGATGATCTGACGGTTTGAAAACCGGCACCACGCAGGGTGGAATCCGGATCCCCGTTCCGGTTTTCGGATTGCGGGCGACGCGCGCCTTCCTTTCCTTCACCTTGAAAATGCCGAATCCACGCAGTTCGATCTTCTCGCCCCTTCCCAGCGCGGATGAAATCGAATCCAGCAACGCGTTCAGCACTTCCGCGGTGTCCACCTTGGTCATCCCGGTGGATTGTGCGATGCGAGCCACGATATCGGCCTTAGTCATACCAATCTCCTTGATCGTAGATGTTGCCGCATTATCGATACCGGTATTCGACGACGCCGGGTGAATACAGACCGGTCATCATCTCCATGTTATCCATCAGCATCTCGAAAAACGTCTTCGGCCGCTGACGGACTACGTTGGGCTTTTCCGAAAGGCCGGCCATCCTGCCGGCCAGGGCGATCGCGTCCTGGTAGGTCCCCAGTCGGTCCACGAGACCCAGGGGCAGCGCCTGGTTTCCGGTGTAGATCCGTCCGTCCGCCCGCTCGACCACCTCTTCGAGGGAAAGCGGTCGGTAACTGGCTACCGCGCCGACAAACTGGTCGTATACATCGTCGACGACGGACTGGACGATCCCCATTTCCTCGTCGGTCATACTGCGGCTCGGTGAACCTATGTCCTTGTGCCGACCACTTTTGACGACCTGCCAGTCGATGCCGATCTTTTCGAGCAGATCCTCCGCGCTCGGTGCGACGGTAATCACGCCGATGCTTCCGGTGATGGTGCCGGGGTTGGCCACGATGGAATCGGCCGCGCAGGCGATGTAGTAACCGCCCGACGCCGCCACGCTGCCCATGGAAGCCACGATGATCTTGCCCGCTTCCCGGGTCTTGCGCAGCTCGTCGAAGATCTCCTGCGTCGGGGCTACGGCACCGCCCGGACTGTCTATACGCACCACGATGGCCCGTACGGAATCGTCCTCGCGGTGCTTGACGATCTGCCTGACCGTGTCATCGCCCCGGGTGATCGCACCCCGGACTTCGACCAGCGCGACCCGGCCGCCGCCCATGCCGGAAAGAGAACTGTCGCTGCTCAGCATGGGACCGGCAATAAGCAGCAGCATGACGATCACGATAACCAGTACCCCGCCACCGAGCAGGCCACCGATAATCCAGTCAGATTTTCGCGCCATGGCAACGCTCCGCTATCCCGCGTCACGTTTGAATTCGGGTTCGATACCGGTACCGTCTCCGGACCTGAATAACCGTGACCAAAATATCACGTTAGTATAAGAATGTCAATGACTTTTAAGAGTCGGAAGGGTCGATGCGGAGCCGGTCTCCGGGATGTATGGCGGTGCGCCTGCCCAATCCGTTCGTCCTGCGCAGTGCGCTCACGGTCACATTGTGGGCCCGTGCGATATCCCAGAGAGTGTCGCCCGGTTTTACGGTGTAGATGATGGCACCGGATGCCACCGCTCCGCCCTCGCCGCGGTTCGATCCTCCCGTCCCGGGCGTTCCGGTCGGCGTCGAACCGTCGCTCGCGTTGCTGCTCGGACGTGGGACGTAGATGGTCAGGCTGCGGCCCGCGATGATGTCTCCCGGATTGTTCAGCTTGTTCCAGTCCTGCAGGTTGGCCATGGAGACGCCGTATCTCCTGCTGATGCGCGCCAGCGTATCACCGCGCCGGATCCGGTAGGAGATGGCCTGATGGGTCGCGGGATCGGGTGGCGGCACGTCCCGGGGCCTCCGATTGGCAATGGATTGATTCGACGAACGGATCGATGAGCCGAAAAGCGGTATGGCGAGCACCTGGCCGATCCGCAACCGGTTCGGTCGGCGTATGTTGTTCTCGGTGATGATATCCCCCGTGCGCACGCCGAACCGGCGGGAAATCCGCCCGAGGGTGTCTCCACGCCGGACACGGTAAAACGTCATCTCGGAAGGATCGGGGCCGGGCGGTTCGATACCGGCCCACGCGGCGTAGGCACGCTTGGTACCCAGCGGCACGTTGAGATCGAACCCCGGCACGGCTTTCCAGCGCCGCAATTCCGGATTCAGTTCACGCAGCTTCTCGACCTGGACCTTCATGCCCTCGGCCACCTCCTCCAGTACCATGGCGCGCTGCACCGGTACGGATTCGTGGATCACCGGCAGGCCGCCCAGGGGTTCGAATCCATATACTTCGGGCGACTTGGAGATAATGGCCGATGCCATGACGAAGGCGACGAAGGGGATCGACCGGCCGGGCAGCCTCATGTTCCAGAGACTCAGGCTCCCCGCCCGCTGCACGGGTTCGGACCCGGCATGATGGGCCGCCAGGACGAGGTCCCAACTGCCCAACCGCAGGTAGAGGTCCTTGAACCTCGCCGCCGCCGCGCGTGTGGACTTCTCCGGATCGTAACGCTCGTCGATCTCATCGTTCCGGGTCAGTCCGTAATGTTCCGCGTCCACCGGAGAAAGTTGCCACAGGCCCGCTCCGCCTTCCCGGGAGCGCGCCCGGGGATCGAAACCGCTTTCGACCATGGCGACGTAGACGAGGTCGCCGGGCAGTCCTACCCTGGAGAGTATCGACTGGATCATGGCCCGGTAGCGGTTGGTCCGGCCCAGCCATCCGGCAAAAACGCCGGAAGCGTCGCCCCGCAGGACGTGGATCGCCTTTTTCACCCGGTCGTTGTAGCTGATGGGAACGTCGAAACGGCCGAAATCCGGCCACGGAGGTTCGGGGGCCTCGACGCGGTCGAATTCATCCAGGTAAGGGGCGAGCAGGGAAAAACCGGCGGTGCCGGACTGTTCTTCGAGGTAGGTGTCCGCTACAGAAACCGCGTCCGGGACGGCGGAACCGGATGCAAGGCCCTCATCCCCCGCCTCCGTTTCCGCGGTGATCCCCTGATTGCCTTCAGTCGCCGCGGCGGTAGCCGAAGCCGCGCTCGTATCCGGGTAATGGAACGGTACATAAAGAAAAACCGACGCTGAAAGTGAAGAAGCGTCGGTCGGCGAAACGTTGGCGTCAAGGGGGCCCGCCTGAAGCAATGCGGGAGACGCGAGCAGTGAAAACAGGCAGAACGTCAGCCGGCCCAGAGTACGTAAACGGCTGGTCGGTATACTGCGATTAACTGTGCAGATGGTGCTGAGCATAGTGCGCGCTGTATACGAAGAACCGACTGTGTTTGATGGATCACTACAAATCGATGCGCTGGCCAAGCTGACCGAACTGGCCAAGCTGACCAAACCGGCCGGAACCTCAGTCAAGCCACCAGGGACCGCCACTTAAGGATGAGGTCGCCACCAGCAGGTAGTGGAGCTGAGCGGGATCGAACCGCTGACCTCATGAATGCCATTCATGCGCTCTCCCAGCTGAGCTACAGCCCCTGACGCCGCACAAAATAGGAACGGTGAATGCCGCTGTCAAGGGAAACGTTGCGCGGATGGTGCCGGGGCGTGGGTGCCGCATGGGGTGCAGGTGCCATCGGGCCGTGGGTGACGTGTGCAGGGCGCGGGTACCACCACGACGCTTAGCCGCTGCCGTGGGTGAATACGTTTGCAAACAGCTCAAGAAACACGGATATTTCTTGCGGTCGAAGGTACGCCGGGTTATCGTCGGGACGTCGGGACGTCGGGACATCGGGCGACCGGGCGACAGTGCGACTGGAAAACGGTCGCCTTCACGATGACTGCCGAAAGGAAAGCGGTGCATGTCCAATGTGATAAAAACAAGCCGGACCCACCCCATCCGCGTCGACCCTGTACGTCCGATGGACGGCTACGGCCGCATCGGCGTCACCCTGTGCCCCGGCAAGAAGTACCCCTGGGGCCTTGCGGGGAACTGGGAACGCGACCTTAATCCGGATCTCGATCGGATCAGCAGTTGGGGCGCGACAGCAGTCGTCAGCCTGATTACCGAGGCGGAAATCAGGGACCTGGAGGTTCAGGACCTCTCCCGGGCGGTCGCGGACCGGCACATGGAGTGGTGGCACCTGCCGATTCCGGACGGGCAGCCGCCCGGACCGGAATTCGAAAAGGCGTGGGTGCATGCGGGAGCGGCCATCCGGGACCGGCTGCGGCTCGGTTTCGACGTACTCGTCCATTGCAAAGGCGGCCTGGGGCGCGCGGGAACCGTGGCCGCACGGTTGCTCGTGGAGTTCGGCGAACATCCGGACGAAGCGATTAACCGCGTTCGTGAGGCACGTTCGCCCAACGCCCTGGAAACGCGCGACCAGGAGCGGCATGTGCAACAGTGCGAGGCGATGGACCCGGAACTGCCCTCCACGACCGCGGAAAGCATCCGGGACCGCGCGATCGGCGCCTTCCTGGGTCTCGCGGTAGGGGACGCGGTCGGCACGACGCTCGAGTTCAAATCCCGCGACGCGCAGCGTGTGGAAGACATGGTGGGCGGCGGTCCCTTCAGTCTGGCCGCGGGCGAGTGGACCGACGACACCACGATGGCGCTGGCCCTGGCCGAAAGCCTCGCCGACTGCGGGGCACTCGACTGCCGGGACCTGATGGACCGGTTCGTCCGCTGGATGAGAAAGGGGGAATACTCCTGTACCGGCCATTGCTTCGACATTGGGAATACCACCCGCGCGGCCCTCACCCGGTATGAGCGTACCGGCGATCCACTTGCCGGTTCCACCGACCCACACTCCGCGGGAAACGGCTCGCTGATGCGGCTCTCTCCCGTCGCGCTGCGCTACTGGGACGACCGCGCACTGCTCGACGCTACGGCGGCGGAACAGTCCCGGACGACGCACGGGGCCGAAACCGCGGTAGATGCCTGCCGGGGCTTCGCGGCGCTGCTGGCGGATGCCATATCGGGCAGGTCGAAAGCCGACCTTCTCGCGCCGAGGCCTTTCGACGGGTCGCCGGAGATCTCCCGGATCCTGGCCGGAAGCTGGCGGGGAAAACGCCGGGAAGAGATCAGCTCGAGCGGTTACGTCGCCAGCACGATGGAAGCCGCCCTCTGGTCGGTGGCACGCACCTCCGATTTCCGGGGCGCCGTGCTGCTCGCGGCCAACCTGGCCGACGACGCCGACACGGTCGCCGCGGTGACGGGACAGCTCGCCGGAGCGCTGTACGGTCTTGGCGGCATCCCCGACGACTGGCTTGGCCGTGTCGCCTGGAAGGATCGGCTGCTGGACGTGGCGGGCCGGTTGACGAGCAGGGACGGGTGACCTGCGGGACCAGCCTCGATTGACGGCAAAATGTACTTGAACCGGGCGGCGTGCCGTGTTATAGTCCTGCATCTCATTCCAACCATTCCGCATACTACGATGTAAGCTCGATCGTTGAATCAGGACGACCATGGCGGAATCCCTGGCAATCGACGGCGGAACTCCGGTCCGCACGGAAAACTGGCCTCCGCTTATACCCGGTGGAGCGGTTTACGGGGAAGAGGAAAAACAGGCCGCCATCGAAGTCATCGAAGCCCGTTCGCCCTTCCGATACTACGGCATCGAATCCCTGGGCAAGGTCGACGGGTTCGAAGCGGCCTATGCCCGCTACGTCGGCACGCGTTTCGCCCTCGCCACTCACAGCGGGAGCACGGCGCTTTCCGTGGCCCTGGCCGCCCTCGACGCGGGTCCGGGCACGGAAGTCATCATGCCGGCCTTCATGTGGATCGCCGACGTCAACGCGGTCGTGCATCTGCGCGCCGTGCCGGTCCTCGCCGACATCGACGAAACGCTGAACCTCGACCCCGGCGACATCGAACGTCGCATCACGCCCCGCACGCGGGTCATCATCGCCGTGCATATGGCCGGAACGGCCGCCGACATGCCCGCCATCCTGGAGGTGGCGAACCGGCACGGGATCCCCGTGCTCGAGGACTGCTCCCAGGCCGCGGGCGCGCGCATTGGAGGGCGGCCCGTGGGATCCATGGGCACGGCGGGTGCGACCAGCCTGCAGTACAACAAGAACTTCACCACCGGTGAGGGCGGGATGATCACGACGGACGACGCCGAAGTCTACCGCCGGGCGGTGTGCTTCCACGACACGGGATTCGAGCGGGACCTCGAAGGCGTGTCTACCGGGGAAGATTCGGCGTTCGAGACCTTTGGCATGGGCGTCCGCATGGACGAACTCCGCGGTGCGGTCGGCCTGGTACAGTTGGAAAAACTGCCTTCTATCCTTGAGGGCATGCAACGCCACCAGGTCAGGCTGCGGGAGACACTCGGCAAGACGCCGGGCATCCGGCTTCGCCGAATTGTGGATCCCGAGGGCGACAGTGGCGCCTATTTCTCCTGGATCCACGACTCGGCGGAAGCGGCGGCCAGGTTCACCGCGGCGATACGCGCGGAAGGCATCCCGGCCGGCGAGCCCCACGGGGGCATTCACCAGTACCGATACATGTCCAACCTGTTGAACAAGGCGTCGGTGACGACCGCCGGATGCCCATGGACCTGCCCATTCAACGCCGAAAGCCCGATGGAATACCGTGCCGGCATGCTGCCGCGCAGCGACGATCTGCTGGACCGGGCGCGCATCCTGCCGCTGCCCGCCCAGTTGACCGACGAAGACGTGGACGACGTGATCCGGGCGTTCCGCAAGGTCGCGCGGGCCGTCCTGTAAGCGGCCCGTCCTGTAAGTTGAACCGGGCGTTCCGCAAAGTCCCGCGGGCCGTCCTGCAAGTCGCCAATGTACCAGCAACCGCCACGGGAGAACCTGCATGAGCGAAGTGACAACCCCGGTCCAGTCCGATACGCTCCCCCCTCCGGACGACGCGTTCTGGAAGGGCATACGCCGCGACCAGTTCTACCTGGAACCCGATATCGCCTTTCTACAGGGCGGATCCGTCGGACCGTCGCCCAAACCGGTGGTGGACCGCGTGACCGAAGCCATCCGGGCCTTTGACAGCGATCCGTTGAAGCATCAACCGAAGTACTGGTCGATCGTCGAGGAGTCGAGAGAGAAACTGGCCCGTTTCGTGGGCACAAGGTCGGAGCGTATCGCGCTGGTCCAGAACACCACCATGGCGCTCAGCGTCTTCGCCCAGGGGGTGACCTGGAAGGTGGGCGGCGAAATCCTGATGACGGACCAGGAATACGGAGCGGTCAACGCCTGCTTCGATTACGTGGCCGAGCGGCACGGCTTGACCGTTCGCAGGGTGCATCTCCCCATGGAAATCACCGATAAGCAGCAGATTATCGATGTATTTACGAGCGGACTGAACGAAAAAACGGCGGCCATGGTCTTCGGCCACGTGTACTGGTCCACCGGGCTGGTTACCCCCGTGAAGGAACTGACGGAAATCGGACGGGACCGCGGCGTCTGGGTGGTCGTGGACGGCGCGCATGCCGTGAGCATGGTGCCGCTGCACCTGGACGCATGGAATCCCCACTTCTACGCGTCCAGTCTCCACAAGTGGACGCTGTCCCCCAAGGGCACGGGCATGCTCTTCGTGTCGGACGATGCCCACGACCGGGTGGAGCCGCTCATCCTGGGTTCCAGCGCCCATCCAAACCCTAACGCCAGCAGGTTCGACATGATGGGTACCCGGGACCAGACGCCTTTCATCGGTCTGGGCACGGCACTGGATTTCCAGCAGGAGATCGGCTGGGACCACATCCGGACCTACTGCCGCGGTCTGGTAGACTACATGCGGGAACGCCTCGGCCGCATTCGCGGTGTGCGCTTCCTGACGCCGCGGGACCCAGAAATGTCCGGGTTCATTACGACCTTCACCATCGAGGGCGCCGATCTCCAGAAGATCCGCCAGGAACTGTGGGACGACGAAAAGATCGAAACGGTCGCCTTCCATATCAACGACGTGCCCGTGTTCCGGATTTCCACCCACTTCTACAACAGCCGGGAGGAAATCGAACGCATGGTCCGGGCCATCGAGCGGCGACTGTAGAATGTTGCGGTACGCATGATCCGGGCAATCGACGGCGGTTGTAGGCGGCCGGGACCGGCCCGGGGGGAAAGGACAGAGCCATGAGCGAAGAGCAGGGATTCATCACACGCTCCATCCACGCGGGCGAGGCGGAGCACACGTCGGCAACGCCGATCTACCAGGCGGCCACAGTGGACGGCGCCTACCTCAGGGGAAGCAATCCCACGTTCACGGCTTTCGAGGAGAAGATGTGCACCCTGGAAGGCGGAGGACGGAGCATCGCGACCGCCTGCGGCATGGCGTCGGTCACCCAGGCCGTGATGACCCTCATCAGCGCGGGCTCCAGGATCGTCTGCCACCAGACGACCTATAGCTGGACGCGGCGCTTCATGGCCGAAGAACTGCCACGACTCGGGTTCGACGTTGAGATCATCGACATGCGTGTTCCGAAGCAACTCGACACGGCCCTTGAAAAACCCGCCGACGTCGTCTACTTCGAGCCGCTCGCCAATCCCACCCTGGACATCATCGACACGCCCACGGTCATCCGCAAGGCCCACGCGGCCGGCGCGAAGGTCGTGATCGACAACACGTTCCTTTCTCCCCATCTGTTCCGGCCGATGGACCACGGAGCCGACGTCGTGCTGCACAGCGCCACGAAATACCTCTGCGGTCACGGGGACGCCCTGGCCGGGATCATCACGACCCGTGATCCCGATCTCGGCGAAGAGATCGTGCGCACGCGGAATACCTACGGCGGCATACTCAGCCCGCTAAACGCCTTCCTCCTGCTCAGGGGGATCAAGACGCTGTCAATCCGCATGGACCGCCATGTGGAGAATGCCCGGGCTGTCGCGGACTTCCTCGAGTCGCATCCCCGGATAAGGCGGACCTGGTATCCGGGCCTTCCCTCGACGCCCGGGCACGAGGTAGCGCGGTCGCAGTGGACAGGATACGGGGGCATGGTGAGCTTTGAGCTCGCCGAGAGGGCCGTCGATCGGTTCCTCGACCGAGTACGCCTGTGCCGGCCCTGGGTGAGCCTGGGCGACGTGGGTTCGCTGGTCACCGGAGACCGCGAGGGCCAGCGCGTCAGGATGTCCGTGGGACTCGAAGATACCGATGACATCATCCGGGATCTCGAGCAGGCACTGGAGTGATGAGAACCCGATACCCGGTCAATCGCACACCGCATCCAACACAGAGTACAGGAGTCGCATCATGTCGAGAAAGCGTGTTTTTATCGGAGACCTGACGCGCAAGGAGTTCAGGGAAGGGATCGATGGCGGCATCATCCAGGCGGCCATCGTGCCCACGGCGGCGACGGAGCAGCACCTCGAACACCTGGAGATGATCCACGACACGGCCAGCGTCGCCTACATGGCGGAAAACGCGGCGCTGAAGCTCTATCCCCGCGTCGTGGTCGCGTCGCCTATCGCCATCGGGGTATCGGAGCACTGGATGGAGCACAGGGGCACGCTAACCGTTCGCGCGGAGATTTTCACAGAGTACGTTTACGACGTGTGCGACGCCCTCAAGCGGGGCGGCGTCACCAATATCCTCATCCTGAACGGACACGGCGGCAATGTAGTCCCCATGATGAACCGGATCGACGCGTTCAGGGAACGGCTCGGTGTCAACGTGCGTTTCAATTCATACTGGGACACCTACCCGGCCGAAGTCGTCTACCGGTATATGGAACAGGATCGGCTGCCGGGCCATGCCGACGAATACGAGACCTCTATGGCCATGGCCCTGTTCCCCCACCGCGTGCATGAAGACGACATGGAAATGGAGAGTTCCGCGAAATACGGGACCAAGGAGAAGGGCGAGGCCCTGGCGCCCGTGGCGGTGGACGGCGTGGCCGAGCTGCTCCGTAAGATGATCGCAGGAGAGGAGATCGACCTGGAGCCCCGCACGTTCCGGCCGGACGGCGCCGTGTCCATGCTGCGGGATCATGTGATCGAGGAGAGAACAGATGATCAGGGATAAGTCACGATCGGAGAGAATGAAGCGTATGAAATGTACGACCGACGGGTCTCGCTCAGTTTCCTTCACGCTGGTCGCGTGGGTCGCGGTGGTCGGGCTTGCTGCATCGATCAGCCTCGTTACGCTGAGCGGATGCGCAAGCGACCAGGGCGACGGCGAAGACCAGAGCGTCACTGGAGAATCCGGAATGGAACACGCCGAGACCGAAAACTCGGAGTCCGAGTCGGACGACGGGGAAGAGTCGGGCGTTACCCTCGCCCTGGACGAGACCTATGATTTCGTTCGTAAGGGCGCCCGACTCATCCTGCGTTATGATGCGGAAAGCAATGCGTTCGTGGGAACGGTGCAGAACACCACGGAAGGCGCGCTGAACAGGGTCAGGGTCGAAGTGCACCTCTCGAACGGCACGGAACTCGGTCCCACGACGCCGGTCGACCTTGCGCCGGGTGAGTCGGTTGACGTCTCGTTGGGCGCGACAGTAGAACCGTTCACCGGATGGACGCCTCATGCCGAGGTCGGAGAGGGCGAGCACGGCGGCGAAGGCGGTGAAGGTGGAGGAGAGCACGGGAGCGGCGGCGAAGGCGGTGAGGACAGAAGAAGCGGTGAGCACGGCGTAGGCGGTGAAGAGGGTGGCGAACACGACGGTGGCTGAGACAGAGTACACGGCGCGGAAGGATGAGCGCAGAAGGATGATGTAAGGCTATGAATAACATCCAACCAACCCCGATCAATCCGGGCGTAAAGCAAGTCCCGCCCCTGAACACGGACCAGATAGCCCAATTCAAGCGAGACGGTTTCCTCGTGCTGCCAGGTGTGCTCGACTCCGAATTGTGCCACAAGGCCAGGGAGTCGCTGTGGGCCGCGGTTGAGGCACACCTTCCCGCCATGAAACGAGGCGAACCCTCCACCTGGACACCGTTCGACGATGAAGTAAGCGGCCATCTTAACGCAAGGCGGCCCGAGATCGGAGGCGACCCCTATTTCTTCACCGAAGGCCACCGCTTCTATGTTCGCAACGGCACTGAGCCATACATGCTCGACCTGGCCCCGAGGGCCCTTTGGCGGGTCGCAGAGCAACTGCTGGGCCAGGGCACGGTTGTATGGCCCGCCGGAGCGGATGAGTCCGGCATGACGACGGGGCCGTGCTTCATGTCCGACGACGCGGTTGCCGGTCTGGCCACGCATGGTGTCGAAGAGACCGGACAGGGGCATGAGAAGGGATCCTTTACCACGGAAGCAGCGCTGCGCCTGCCCAGGACGGGTCCGGTGTGGTCCACCGGGCAAGGGACGCGCGGCCTGTACTGCACCCTGCCGGGCAGCCCGTCTCCCGGGCCGGATTACCGCGGCGCCCATACGGACGGCGCTTGTTACGGACGCGTCCGGTTTCAAGTTGCGGCTTACATCGATGACCTGCCTCCCGGCTCCGGTGGCTTCACGGTATGGCCGGGCAGCCACAGCCGGATCTGGCGCGAGCAGTGGCGGGCCTTTCTCGGAGGCGCAAAGCATATGGACGAACACCTGGCGGGACGCAAGCCCGGCTACAACGATCCGGTAATTCAGCGCATCAAGCGCGATACCCAACCCGTCGATTGCCACGGCCCCGCGGGCACGGCGGTCCTGTGGCACACCAAAATCCTGCACATCGCCGGACAGAATACGTCGACCGACGTCATCCGCCAGGCGACCATCTACGGCTTCTTAAAAACGCCGGAATCCCTGCCGGACTCGCTCATGACGGACCATACAAACATGGATATCTGGCGGGATTGGTCTGATGAGGTGCGGGCTGTTGATGAGCGCAGGCAATGACCATTGGAGGGACCATGACGGCCACAGCCGAACCGACTAACGGCACGGGTTTCACATCGACACCCACCCCCATGACCGAAGAGCAGAAGTTCTTCTTCGACCTGAAGGGCTGGATCCTCGTGCCTTCCGTGCTGTCGGAGACCGAGATCGAGGAGATGAAGGCCGAGGTGTACGCCGCGGTTGAACCGGACGACAAGGACAAGAACAGCGGTTTTAAAAGGGGTTTCCAGGGCAAATTGGCCAACCTGCTCGATCACCCGGCCGTGGTGGGCATTCTCAATGAGATCCTGACCGAGCCGCCCTTCGTGGGGGACGACCACTACGGTTTCCGCTGCGAAAACTCCTTCCTCATGGCGAGGGAACCCGGCTGGGAATCGACCGTCAAGGGCACCGGGCTGCCCCATGTCGTGCGTCCACCGCAACAGGCGAACGCCATGCGCTACCAGGTACAGGGCGGCAAGATCTTCGCGGGACTCACCCGGGTGGTCTGGGAGCTCGAGGAAGTCAGGGCGGGATTCGGCGGCACATCCTTTCTGAGCGGCTCGCACAAGGCCCATTTCAACTACGGCGGCCCGGACCGGTACCGTCCCAACATCAGCGAATCTCCATGGGAGGAAAGTCTCTACGCCGCCATGGAGGATTACAGTTGTCCGCCGGGGTCGATGCTGGTCTTCACCGAAAGCCTGATCCATGCGGCGAACGACTGGACCAATCCGGACAACCGGCGCTGCGCCGTGTTCAACTGCTACAACTCGATCTGGGCGCAGTGGCACCGGCTCAACCTCGACCACGAGATCATCGACAAGATGCCTCCAAAGCGGCAGTCCCTGTTCCGCGGCACGTGGCAACTGGGGGGCGATGGGAATCGCACCTACTCGCAGGACAACCGGTCGGTGTAGACGGCCCGACGAATCGTATCGTCCAGCGGCACGTCCCGCCGTTTTACTGGCCGATGCAGCTAGGAGTGGTTTGTGACCGAAATCCCCGGAGGCCTGGACGCCGTCCCGCCACACCCCGCTTCCGTCCCGCGCAGTTCCGACCTGAAGATCACGGCCGTGGAATCCCTCATCCCCGACGACATCATGCCCGGGCTGATCCTGCTGCGGATCCATACCGACGCGGGCGCTGTCGGCCACGGCGAGTCCTACTACGTCCCCCAGGCGGTGGCCGCCGTCATCCATGACTGGCTGGCCCGCCGGCTGCTGAGCAGCGATCCCCTGTCCATCGAACACCACTGGCGATTCTTCTACGAACGATTCAGCGCCTTCGGCTCGCGAGGCGCCGAAATGCGGGCCCTCAGCGCCGTCGACCTGGCCCTCTGGGACCTCCTGGGCCAGGCGAGCGGACTTCCCGTCTGGCAGCTGTTGGGCGGTAAGGCCCGCGAGGCCGTCCGGGTCTACAACAGCTGCGGCGGCCCGACCTATGGACGGCGACCGCCGGGCGCGCCGTCTGAACAGGGCTGGCCGGGCCACGGCGACATCGGCAAACCCGGTCCGCTGGAGGACAACTGGGCCGCCCACCACGCCGCGGGCGACCTGGCGGAGGAACTGGTGGCGGAAGGGTACACGGGCATGAAGTTCTGGACCTTCGACCGTGCCTACCGGGCCCACGGGGGCAGCTATCTGCCCATGTCCACGGTCCGGGAATGCGTCAAGCCCCTGGAGGAGGTGCGCAAGCGCGTGGGCGACCGGATCGAGATCCTCCTGGACGGACACGGATTCTTCCAGCTTCCCGCCGCCCTTCGCATCGCCGAGGCCGTGCGTGACCTTAACCCGATGTGGCTCGAGGACGTGATGCGGCTGGACAACGTAGACACACTCCGGGACTTTCGCGACAAGGCGGGCGTGCCCCTGGCGGTCAGCGAGATGTACATCAGCCGGGAGGACTACCGCCATGTACTGGAGAGAAACGCCGCCGACTACCTCATGGTCGATCCCACCTGGGTGGGCGGCATCAGCGAGACGCGGCGGCTGGCCGAGATGGCCCAGGGCTACAACATCCCGGCGGCGATGCACGACTGTACCGGCCCGCTTACGCTGTTTGCCGGTATCCACGTCGCCACGGCCGTGCCCAACGTCGTCATCCAGGAGTCCGTCCGAGCCCACATCAGGACCTTCTACGACCTGCTCATCGAGCCCAACATCGTTGTGGATCACGGTTTTGCGCGACCACCGGAAGGACCGGGCCTGGGTACCCGCCTGCGGGCTGAACTTTTCGATCCCAGTCACCCGGGTTATCGTATCAGCAAGGCGTAGGCCGGCCTCAGTCCGACTGGACCACTACACCATCTGTAAATAGCGGAACCATGTTAAAAGTCGATATACTTGAAGCGAGCGAGATCGAGTGCGCCGCTTCGATTTTCCACCGGGACGGCTTCGTCTGCGTGGCGAATCCCCTGGACGAGGAGCAATTCGCCCTTAACCGGGCGGGCGCCGAGCGCGTGATGGCGGAGCAGGAAGCCGAGCATGGACGCGAGAAGATGAACCGGGGCTTCGCGCGCCACTCCTTCGGCAGCCAGGTGCACAACTGGGAATGGTGCATCCTGATCGATCTGCCCACGATCCTGCCGATCATAGACGCGATCTGGGGGAGCGACGATTACACCTGCACTGGTGCGGGCGGCGACTACTCCCTGCCCGGCGCGAAGATCCAGCACCTGCACTCCGACCGGAACGCCGACCTCTTCAACGATCCCCTGGGGCGCGTAACCCACCAGGACGTCCCGGCGCCTTTCATCGTCATCAACTTCACCATGGTGGAATTCACCGTGGAGAACGGCGCCATCCGGTTCATTCCCGGCACCCACCGGTCCCGCGCGCCGATCCCTTCGCTCGAAGAGGAACCGGAATGGATGCGCACGAACCATCTCTGCGCGCCGGCGAATACGGCCGTCATCCGCGACGTGCGCTGCTGGCACGGGGGCACGGCGAATCAATCGGACATGAAACGGCCCATGACAAGCGTGGGCTTCCACGCGCCCTGGCACCGGGCCGTCGAAGAGAAGTCTCTGCCGCGGGAGCATTACGACCGGCTGACCGCGCGGGGCCAGCGGCTGTGCAGGCATCTCGTGAAGGAGGGGTGAAGCTGAAGACGATAATTCCCAGCCGGAAGGCAACGAGGGACTACAGAAGGAGACAGAAATCGTGAAGGACGAATTGAGTGCAGAAGAGCGCGATGTTTTTGATCGATTCGAAAGGGACGAGTTGCGCACCGCCCCCGATGCCGAACGGGAGATCAAGGCCGCCCGGCAGGCGGCTCGCAATACGTTCAATAAAACCAAACGGGTGAATCTCCGGGTGACCGAGCGTGACTTCAATCTTGCACACGCGCGGGCCAGGGAAGAGGGGATACCCTATCAGACGCTGCTGTCCAGCGTCATCCACAAATACCTGTCCGGACGCCTTACAGAGAAGAAGTAGGGTGACAGGGCTGTGTCCGCATTTACCCTCGACCAGCTTAAACACCGATTCCCGTCACCTGTGAATAACTAGGCATTTTCATGTCCGGCCTTTCTCTCGTCCGGCCGTCCTTATTCGCCAGCCAATTTCCTATTCGTTATTAC
>VXWP01000043.1 GCA_009835325.1 Gemmatimonadota bacterium
GAAGCCGACACGCGAGCGCATGCCGATGCCGTAGGCCACCGCGAGCGGCCCGCCCGACAGCTCTTCCATCGTGCGCGGCCCCAGGCCGTTGTCACGCACCAGGCCGCCGTCGACGAATTGGCCCACGTTGGGATAGCCGGCATACTGGTTGGCCTGGGTGGAACTGGTGGTCTGGTCCCAGGTGGCGCCCGCGTCCACGAACAACGAACCGCGGATCTGCTGAAAGGCCAGCGGCAGCGGCCAGCCGAAGGCGAGGACCTCGATCAGGGGGAACCGGAACTCGGCGTTGACCAGCGCGACCTTGCTCCCCCAGACGGACCAGTAGTCCGCCCCGCGGAAGTTGAAAGGACCGCCGAATGGATACAGTTCCTGGTCCCGCCCATCGCTGCTCAGTCCGTACAGGCGGAAGGCGAAGGCGTAACGCTGCAGGACGTTGTAGTAGGCGCGGTAGTCGACGAAGACCCGCGTGAACTGCAACTCGCCGAACGTCGGCGTCACTTCGACGCGGCCACGGGCGCCGGCGATCGGGCCGGTTGGTCCGTACAGCGTGTGATCCGTGACCAGGGCGGCGGTGGGCTGGATGAAGTTGACGCTTCCCAGGCTACCCCGCCTGGTCCGCCGGATACCGAAGTAATTGAAACTGACGTCCACCAGTTCACGGGAACGGTTGACACCCTGGACCCCCAGTTCGAACCGGTTGAACTTGCTGAAAGGACGACTCAGGTAGAACTGGACGCCGCGGTTGATCTGGGTCGTCACCTGGGAAACCCAGGGACTCTGGTAGCCGCGGAGCAGGTCGTAGCTGAACTGGAATGCCGCCACGCTCCAGTTGACGCGCCGCGTCAGATTGGTGTACTGGAGCAGCAGGTTCGCGTCCGTCAGGGATCCGAAAACGTTGGCGCCGACGAGTATCTTGTGGTTGTTCAGTATGTCGCTGAAGGAAAGGACGGAACTGCCCACGAGTCCGACGTGCGTGGAGTACCCGGCGTTCCCCCCCAGATAGTCCAGCCCGAATTTGGGGGAGTATTTCCGTTTCGTGAACGTACCGTCGGTCCAGGCGGTGGTATCCGGCAACTCGCCCGCCGGACCGATGCCCCCGGGTATGGGCCCGAACGGGAACTGCGGCGTCTCCAGGAGGCCGGACCCCGTCAGCGATTCGGGCATCTCCCCGGGCGCGGCCGATTCCGCCGCGGACTCCGCGGCGGACGTCGTGTCCGGCGGCGCGGTAAGCACGGTCTGGATCGTGGTCACCTTTTCCCGTTCCGGGGTCCCGACCGGTTGTCCCGCCTCGGATGAGGCGTCCGGCGAAGTGGATGGCGCGGCGTCCTCCGTCACTGCCTGCGAACTTCCCTCCGCGTCCCCGGTAGGGGTTTCTTCCAATGATCTTTCCACGTCCGCGGAAGCGATTTCTTCCGGTGGTTCGGTTCTCAAGGGCGGTGCCAGTTGCTGCGCATCGGGCGACGCACCGGGCATCGCCGCCTTTTCGTGGTCGTAGGGTTCCTTCATCAACGACACCGGGTCGCTGATGGCGAACAGGTCGAACCCCCCCCAGGACAGGGCGGAGAAGACCAGGCGGTCCGACTTCTGCGCCCAGCTGATGGCGGGACCGGCGGCAGTTACATTGGTCACCCCGGTCAGTACGTTGGTAATCTGGTAGGTCTCGCCGTTCTCCATGTCCCGGATGAATATGTTGGACACGCCGGTGCGATTGGAAATGAACGCGATTTTGGTGCCGTCCGCCGACCACTGCGGCGAAATGCTCTTGCCGATCTGGTCCGGGATCTTCTCGACCTCTCCCGTTTCCAGGTCATACAGCGCCAGCTGCTGGTATCCGAAGGTGAGCGTTCGGAAATCGGTCACGACGCCCCGGTCCGTGGAAAAGGCGATCGTCTTGCCGTCCGGCGACCATACGGGGTCCCGGTCCGTGTACCGGTCCCGGGTAAGGGCCTTCAGGTTCCCGCCTTCGGCATCCACCACGTACAGGTCGGACTGCCCTCCCTGGAGCCCGACGAAGACCAGCTTGCTGCCGTCCGGCGACCAGCTCGGCGACGTGGCGCCGTCGAGATTGACCTTGATGCGCCGGATCACCTTCTTCCTTCTGACGTCCATGATATACAGGGCGTCCCGCGCCCCCACCTTGGCCGGGAAGGCGATGTACTGCTCATCGGGCGACCAGGAAATGGACGTGGAAAAGAACCGGAGGGACTCGAAATCGGCCGAGCGCTCGCCTTCGACCAGCTTGGAGATGATCTCGCCGTTGATGGCGGAGGCCAGGTAGATATCGTTGTACAGGCTCCGGTTGGAAATGAAGACCAGCTTGTCGCCCCGCGGTGAAATCGCCGGGGCGAGGTGCAGGCCCGCCCTGGATTCCCGGACGTCGGTCAGCTGACGGGCGAAGGCCTGCGGCTTTTCGTAATCCTCGATCTGCGGCAGATAGGTCTTGCGCACATGCTCGTTCCACTCGTCGGACAGCCTTTCGATGTCCTTGCCGATGGACGAGCGGAAGGCCTCGTTCACGTTCCGCATGCGGGCGGTCTTGCGGAGTATCTCGCCGATCTTCCGATCTCCATACCGGTCGCCGATGTAGGCGAACAGCGCCTGGCCGAACCGGTAGACGCCGAAACTGTAGTCCATGGCGGGGATGGTCGGGGGCAGATAGCCCTGCAGCGCCGCGTCGCGCAGCCACATGTGGGTATAGGCGTCGATGCGGCCGAGCGACAGGTATTCGGCCATGCCCTCCATGAACCACAACGGGGCGACGAAGGCCATGGGATTCAGGATGGAGACCCCCGGGCCCGCGCCGTAGATCACGTCTCCCTGGAAGGCGTGAACGAGTTCGTGGGTGAGTACGTGTTCCAGTTCCGCGTAGGATCCCGTGAAGGGCAGCAGTATGCGGTTCTTGTTGAACTCCGTCACGCCGCCGGTGCCCTCGCTGATAAAGCCGGGCAGGACGTTGGTCTGCTGGAAATCGGTATGGGAGGCGTACAGGATGATCGGGATCTTGTCGCTGAACCGGTGCTGCAGGATACGGCTCAGGCGGTTATACGAACGCTCCGCCATCCTGGCGGCATCGTAGGCGGCCTCTTCCTCTCCCTGGTAGTAGTAGATTTCGAAGTGGGGCGTGGAGATGATTTCCCACTTGAAGTCGCGGTACTGGACCTTGTTCCGACCGAAGTATTCTCCCTGCGCGAGCACGTCCGCAGGCGTGGCCAGGAGGCACAGAATCGCCAGTATATACCGCAACCGATGTGGCATTTTCGGTCTCCTTGAGGATGGACACATCATACGGTCGGCCGCACTCCGTGTCAAGCCAATATTGGACAGGACCCCGCGTCCCGCGCACCGGACGAAGGCCTTACCGCGCGCGTCCACAGTCCATATTGGATTGCACGAAAAACCCCGAATATAGTTTCGATTTAATGGACGACTATGCCAGGAAGGATCGGTCAGAACCGCACGGCCACGCCCGCGGAAAGCAACCGGCCGATTTCCGGAGCGCCGACGAAGGCGCGGTACTTCGTGTTCAGCAAGTTGCTGGCTTCCACGCTGAAGGTGATCGCGGAGAACTGGTAGGCGGCGTTTGCGTCCACCACGGCGTAGGCGTCGACGGGACCCGCATAGACGCCGTCCAGCATCGGGAAGGAGCCCCGGTAGCTGATCTTGCCGCCCAGGGTCAGCGGCATTCCGGAGGGGCGGTACGTAACGCCTCCGCTGAACTTGTGCTTCGGGGAATTCAAGGGGACGTCGCCGAGGTTTTCCACGTTCTCGAACAGGTTCCGGTGTATATACGAGTAACTGCCCGTTATGTGCCACGACCGGTTGGGGAACCAGGAGAACCCCAGGTCTGCGCCGTAGACCGTGACGTCGCCGAAGTTCCGGTAGGTCAGGGCGACGGCCGTCGGGTCGGACGCCTGCTCGGGCGTTACGGTACCAAAGGGAATCATCGCGGTGCCTTCCGCGATCTGGTCGACATACCGGTCGACCTCGTCCGTGTAGTCGCCGTTCCCGTTGCCGCCGAATGCGGCCGTGTCGAGAAACCGGATCAGGGTGGCCAGCTGTGCGTTCGCGGGGTCCGCCAGGTAGTCGGCGATGCCCTGGCTCAGTGCGCTTCGGAGGGAACTTTCATCGAGAAACACCGAGGGCGTAAATATCCAGAGCGGCAGGGTGTAGTCGTTCATCTGCGTGCGGTAGAAATCGGCCGCGAGGACCAGCTTGTTCCGGACGATGCCCTTGTACCCGAACTCGAGGGTCTGCGAGATGGTCGGCCGGATCTTGTCGATGTCCTGGACCGCCGAGACGTCGTACGGATCGAATCCCTGCGTTTCGGGGTTGAGCAGTTGAAGGCTGTTCGTCAGGCCGTGGAGGCGCTCGGGTATCACGCCGGTGAACTGGGCGGCCAGCTCGGGGGTGACCAGCCCGCCGCTGTCGTTACCCAGTTGCTGGATCAACTCCGCGACCACGAGTTCCCTGGCCGCACTCCACAGCAGGTCGTTGGCTTGCGGATCGTCGAGGCGGAGGTAGGTATCCCTGGGAAGCCCGTCCACAGTGGCGAAGGGCGACCGGTACATGGGCCGGCCGCTCTCGTCGCGGCGGAAGGTAAAGGGATTGCGCGCGCCGTACGACCGGATGTCGATGGAGTTGTCCGGACCCAGGCCCAGCCCTCCGAAATAGTCGCCAAGTTCGAACGCGTCGATAACTGCCCTGATGTCCAGCGACAACGTAGTCACCGTGGGCGTGTTGAACGCCCGGTTGTAGGTGACCCTGAACGTGTTCTCCGGATTGGGCTTCATCACTACGGCCGCACGCGGCGAGAACACCGGGTCATCCAGCCTGCTGTGGCGGTCGAGGCGGCCGGCGAGCATCAGGCTCACCTGGTCCGTGAACCGGGTCTCGCTCTGGAGATAGGCCCCCAATTCGTCGGTGTCGTCATCGTCCTCGTAGTTGCCGTGGATGGTCCCTTCGGTCCGCGGACGGGTAAGCAGCAGGTCCACGCCGTAGATGAACTGCTGGCGCAGACCGATATCCGAGGTGTTCTGCAGCTGCATCACGGTCAACGACGACTTGTCCACCACGCCGTCGCCGGTACGCAGCAACTGGGTTTCCCCCGCGTCGCTTTTGTTGTAGAAGAACTGGCCGAACCAGCCCCTGTACTGCATGCGGCCCTGGAGATAGCTGTACACCCAGTCCCTGCCCTGGGCCGAGCCCTGCCCCGTCATCTGGATGCTGGAGCTCTTGGAATACCCCGCCGAACCGATGAACGTCAGCTCTTCCGATGGACGGACGTCGAGCCTGATTTCCCCGTACTGGCCGTCTATGTCGAGATTTCGCGGCACGACCTCGGCGGGATCGTGGTGTTCCCAGTCCCGGGCCTTCAGGTACTTCCCCGAAATCTTGAGCCCGATCATGTCGTTTACGCTGCTGGCATGGCGGAAAGACGCCTTCCGCAGGCCGCGTTCCCCTCCGGAGAGGGACACGAAGTTGCCTTCGGATCCGAAGGGCGACCGGGATATGATGTGCATCACGCCGTTGGAGCTGTTGGGGCCGTAGAGCGCCGAACCGGGACCGCGGACGATCTCTATCCGTTCGATGTCCTCGCTGGTAATGGGAATGATGTGGAAGGAGTTGATCCGCAGCGACGGGATCCGTGCGATCCGGTTGTCCACCATCGTGAGGAGAAGGCCCGACAGCACTTTGTTGAAGCCGCGGATCACCGTACTGGCCTGCATGACGCCCGTCTTCGCGTGGTCCACGCCGCTCAGGTTCTTGATGTGCTCGTCGACGGACAGCGCCTGGGAATCCCGGATGTCCTTCATCTCGACCACTTCGACGGATGCCGGAGCGTCCAGCGCCTTCTCCTGCTTTCGGGACGCCGAAACCACGACCTCCTGACCCACGAGCACCGTGGCGGCCAGTACGAAATCCCGTTCGGTGCGCGCGCCGCGTTGAACCTGGACCCCGGTCGCGGTGTCCGCCACGTAACCCACGAAAGTAACGGTGACCTCGTACTCCCCGGCGGGAAGTCCTTCTACGCGGTACATGCCCCGGCTGTCGCTCGTCGAACCCCGCAGCCCTTCGATCGCAGGGCTCTTAACCACGACGTTGGCGCCGAAAAGCGACACTCCGCTCTCCGAAGCGATCCTGCCGGTCAGGACGCCCGTTTCCTGCGCCGCCGCCGGGACCGCCGTCATGATGACGGCCAGGATAACGCCTGCCAGTCGCATCGGAACGGTTCCTTCCTGCCGGTAAGGGCCGTGGGTATTACAGACCCCGCGCCGATGCGGTTTCGACTTCCGTTTCGCATCGGCGCGGCCAGTTTTACTTGTGTGCGTAATTACTTATAGAATAAGAAAATACGCGGATTTGTCAAGCGAATTATCGGCCGAATACGGTCAGAATCGCACCGCGAGACCCGCCATGACCAGGCGCCCGATCATCGGCGCTCCGACGAAGGCCTGGTACTGCTTGTCGAGCAGATTGCTGGCCTCCACGCTGAACGTGGCCTTAGCAAAATCATAGGAAGCGCTCACGTCCACGACGGTATGGGATTCCACGTCGCCGACGTAGACGCCGTCGGCCATTTCAAAAGCGCCGCGGTAACGCATGCGGGCGCCGAGATTGAGCGGCAGGCCGGACGGCTTCAGGCCGATCGCCAGGGACACCTTGTGCTTTGGCGCGTTCAATGGAATGTCGTCGATGCCGTCCACTTTCTCGAACAGATTCTCGTTGATGAAGGAATAGCTGCCCGACAGGTTCCAGGTTTCGTTGGGATAATAGGAGAACCCGAGGTCCGTGCCGTAGTACGAAACTTCGCCGAAATTGCGGTAGGTCAGCATCACGGCATTGGGATCGGAGGCTTCCTCCGGGGTCACCGTGCCGTAGGGGATCGCGGCCGCCGTACTCACGAAGATCCGGGTCAGCTCGTCTACCGGCGACCCGTTTCCATCGCCGCCCACGCCGGTGGCCGGATCATCGATCACCGCGAGCGCCCCGGCCAGCTGCGCGTTCTCCGGCAGGGCCAGTTGCTGCGCGATACCGGCGCCCAGGGCCGAGGCCAGTGGACCGGGATCCAGGAACACGTTGGGGGTCACGATGTGTATGGAACTGATGAAATCATGAATCCTGTTCCGGTAGAAATCAGCGGTCAGCACCAGCTTGTTGCCGACGACGCCCTTGTAACCCACTTCAAACGTCTCGGTAATGGACGGTCTCATCGGGTCCACGTCCCTGACCGACGCCGGGCCGACGGGATTGAAGGTTCCCGTCCCCGTGTCCAGTACGCCCAGTGCATTCGTGAGCCCCGGCAGGGCGGACGGGATGACGCCCGGGAACGCGGCGGCCAGTTGCGCCGCCTGCTGGGCCGCGAGCTGCGCGGCGTTCGGTGCCGGAAGACCGAGCGAAATCAGGTACTGCGTAATGATGGGGACCGCCAGCCCCTGGAGCTGCGGCGTAAGCTGCGCCAGCACGGCCCCGCGGGCCACGCCCCAGAGGAGATTGGTACTGGCCGGATCGTTCATGGGCAGAAAAGTGTCCGCGGGCAGCCCCGCCACCGGGGCGAAGGGTGACCGGTACATGGGCAGGCCGTTGTCTCCGCGCCGGAACGTGAACTGCGAGTTGACGCCCTGCGTGCGCAAATCGATGGTACGGTCCGGACCCAGGCCCAGGGCGCCGAAGTTCGCACCCAGGCCGAATGGATCGGAACCCGCGATCAGATCGAGGAAGTAATGCACCGAACTGGGTGTGCCGAAGGCCCGGTTGTACGTCAGCCTGAGCGTACTCTCAGGCGAAGGCTTGATAACCAGGGCTGCCCGGGGGGAGAATACCGGGTCCTCGATCTTGCTGTGCTCGTCCAGCCGGCCGGCCAACATCAGGCTGACCTGGTCGTTCAGGTTCGTTTCGCTTTGAATGTAGAACCCGTATTCGTCCAGATTGTCACGGTCTTCGAATTGACCGTGGGTCGTGTTCCCGGTGTTGGGCCGGGTCAGCAACACGTCCGCTCCATAGGTGAACTGTTGCCGGGCGCCCAACGCGAGGTTGTGCTGGAGCTGCATCACGGTCAGCCTCGAGGTGTCCACGATCGGCTGGGTGGTCCGGAGGAGCTTGGTATCGCCCGCGTCGTTCATGTTGAGAAAGATCTGTGCGAACCATCCCTTGTACTGCGAGCGGGCCTGGAAGAACCGGGTGGACCAGTCGACGGCCTGGGCCGCGCCTTGTCCGGTCATCTGGATGCCTTTGAGCCGGGAATACCCCGCCGATCCGATGATGGACAGGTCGTCGGTCGGACGCAGGTCGATCCGGATTTCTCCGACCAGGCGTTCGTTGTCGTTGTCCCGGGGGATGACTTCCAGGGGGTCTTCGAATTCCCATTCGCGGGCCTTCGTGTACTCGCCCGAAACCTTGAACCCGATTTTGCCGTCGACGCTGCTGGCGTGGCGGAAGGTCGCCTTGCGAAGGCTGCGTTCACCGCCGAACAGGGAAAACGCGTTGCCCTCCGAACCGATGGGCGACCGGGTCATGATGTGCATGACCCCGTTGGCGCTGTTGGGGCCGTAAAGGGCGGAACCCGGCCCGCGGACGACTTCGATGCGCTGGATGTCCTCGCTCGTAAGCGGAATGGCGCTGTCCATGTTGAGCCGGAGCGAGGCGATGCGCGCGATCCGGTTGTCCACCATCGTCAGGAGGGATCCGGTGAAGGTGCGGTTGAAGCCCCGGATCACGGTGGAACTCTGGGAAACGCCGACCTTGGCCTGGTCCACGCCGCCCAGGTCATTGATGTAGTCGGTTACCGACAGGGAAGGCCGGTTCATGATCTCGTCCAGTTCCACCACGGATATGGAGGCCGGCGCGTCGAGCAGCTTCTCCTGCTTGCGCGACGCGGAAACCACGACCTGCTCGCCGATCAGCGTCGTAGCCGCCAGGCCGAGGTCCAGCGTGGTGGTTTCACCCCCGCGGATCATTACGCCGGCCGTGGTGAGCGATTCGTAACCGAGGAAGGAAGCGGTCACTTCATAGACACCGGACGGCAGGCCGTCGATGCGGAACGCCCCTTCGCCGTCGGCCGTCGTTCCCCGCAGTCCTTCGATCGCGTCGCCTGCGACAGTGATATTGGCGCCGAACAGCGCCATGCCGTCATCGGTGGCGACTCTGCCGGCCAGGCTGCCGGTTTCCTGGGCCGCCGCCGGCCATACACTGAACAGCAAGAGCAGAACCATGCTCGTAATGCGCATGATGAATACCTCCCCACGGTAGCTGGTGGTGAATGGAGGCCACTGGTACAGGCCCGTAAACTTCAGATCACTCCATGAAAACGTAACGTGCGATAAATACAAGCGCCAGGACGTCGACGAGTGGATGCACGTCCGCGCCCTTGCCGCTCAGTCTCTTGATGACCGGATAGGCGACGAAACCCACGGCCAGCCCGTCGGCGATGCTGAAGGTCAACGGGATCGAAATCAACGTCAGGAACACGGGGACCGCTTCCGTCACGTCGCTCCAGTTCACCCGCGCCGCCGCGGCCATCATCAGCACGCCCGTTACGATCAGGGCCGGCGCGGTGGCGAAAACCGGTATGGATTCGACCAGCGGGGCCACGAACAACGTGCCAAGGAACAGGATGGCGACGACAAGGCTGGCGAATCCCGTGCGCGCCCCGGTGGATATGCCGGTGGCGCTCTCGATGTAGGTGGTCACGGTCGATGAGCCCAGCACACTGCCGAAAACCGACCCGACGGAGTCCGCCAGCAGCGCGCGGTTCGCCCGGGGCAGCCGGCCCTGGGAGTCCAGGAAACCCGAGCGTTCCGAGAGGCCGACCAGCGTGCCCATGGTATCGAACAAGTCTACGAACAGAAAGGCGAAGACGAGATGGAGAAACATCGTGTCCAGGGTGTACGGCAGGTGGACGATCGCCTCCCCGAAGAGGGTGGCCGGCCAGGCGGGCAGGCTGACCACGCCCGCGGGCCAGGGAACCTCACCGATGACCATGGCCAGGAAAGCGACCCCGGCGACACCCAGCAGGATCGCACCGCGAATACCCCGGGCAAGCATGACGCCGATACCCGCCATACCGGCGAGCGTCAACGCGAAAGGCCAGGAACGCACGTCCCCCAGGTCGACCAGGGTGACCGGATCGTCCACGATGATGCCGGCGTTCCTGAGACCGATGAACGCAATGAACAGTCCGATGCCGGCCGCCGTCGCACGCTTGAGCGGTTCGGGCACCGCAGTGATGATGGCTTCCCTGACGCGCAGTACGGTCAACAACAGGAACAGGAGGCCCGACGCCAGCACCACGGCGAGCGCGATATGCCAGTCCACCCCCATGCCCAGCACGATGGTATAGGTAAAAAAGGCGTTGAGCCCCATGCCGGGCGCCAGGGCGAAGGGGTAGTTCGCCAGCAGCGCCATCAAAAGCGTGCCGATGGCGGCGGACGCACACGTGGCGAACAGGAGTTCTCCGAACAACGCCTGGCCCATCGCCTCCGACAGCATGGCGGGGTTTACCGCCACGATGTAGGCCATCGTCATGAAGGTGGTCAGGCCGCCGGTGGCCTCGGTCCGCCAGTTCGTTTTGTGTTCGTCGAACCTGAAGAATGACGCGATACGGTTCATGGCCGCGCTGTCCCGCCGTTCATCCCGGCGCCGGTTAGATCCGCCAGGCGCGCGCGGGGCTGGACGGAAAGCGAAAGTCCGTCCCGCTGCCCGTTGCGAAACCGGTAAGCTCCGGCCGCCGCGATCATGGCGCCGTTGTCCGTGCACAGAATGGGAGGGGGATAGACCACCCGGAGCCCCGATTCGGCGCCCCTTTCGGTCATCCGCTCGCGCAGCCGGCTGTTGCACGCCACGCCTCCCGTGATCAGAATGGCGTCCACTCCGGCGACCGAGGCGGCGGCCACGGACTTGTCGACCAGCACGTCTACGACGGCTTCCTGGAAGGACGCGGCGATGTGGGCGCGGTCGCGGTCGATCTCCGCTTCGGCCTGTCCCGAAAGATACATGCGTATGGCGTTCTTCAGGCCGCTGAAACTGAACTCGAAGCCGTCGGGATCAAGGTAGGTCCGGGGAAAGTCCAGGAACCCGGGATCTCCTTCGCGAGACAGCCGATCGATGACGGGACCACCGGGATACCCGATCCGCATCAGCCTGGCGACCTTGTCGAAGGCTTCGCCGGCCGCATCATCGCGCGTATTGCCCAGGATATTGTAACGGCCCCAGTCCTCGACGAGCACCAGCTGCGTGTGTCCGCCGGATACGACGAGTGCGATAAAAGGAGGGGCGAGCTTCCCGTCCGCCAGGCGTCCCGCGAATACGTGGCCTTCGATGTGGTTCACGCCGACCAGGGGTTTGCCCATGGCCATCGCGATGGATTTGACCGTGGAAAGTCCGATCAGCAGGCAGCCCGCCAGTCCGGGGCCGTAGGTCACGGCGATTGCGTCCAGGCTGTCGGGTTCGCAGGAAGCCTGCTGCAGTGCCGATTCGATCGCGGGCAGCAGAAGGGCCAGGTGGGCCCGGGAGGCCAGTTCCGGCACGACGCCCCCGTATTCGACGTGTATGCCCTGCGAGGAGATGACGTTGGACAGGACCGTCGTTTCATCGCGAACGACGGCGGCCGCGGTTTCATCGCAGGAGGTATCGATTCCGAGGATGAGCATGGCCCCTCGATCCGCTCACTTCCGAAACTGCGCCATGGGTCTTGCCAAAACGGGTATTGTTGTTGTCGATGCGGATGTTGAATCCGCGGACCAGACTGGTACACGTCCTGGACTGGTGCACGTCCAGGCCTGGTGCACGCCCAGGCCTTGTACTCGATCGTCGCGAAATATGAAACAGCCACGAATGGTTTACAAATTATATGGTATCACGGCCGCGGCGTTGTCAATGATTATACCGCGTAAATGGCGCACATGGGCACGGTGCGCCGCGGGAAGGCAGATCCGTATCGTCTCGCTGGAGCGGAGAGGGAGCGGTGCCGCGGGCACGCCGCGCCCGGTCGAGGTACCGGGTAACGGCGTGCTTAGAGGTCAAGGCGGAGGGCGTCTATGATCCGAATTACGGATCGCTGCTTCTCAATCGGAACCTGGTATGGTCGCCACGGAGTTCGAGCAACGAGCCGCCCCCGTTGATCGTGCCGGCGATGATGCCTTCGGCGCGCTGTGACACCCGGGTCGATATCTCGAAATCGGAATCCAGGTCGCTTTGGTGGCTGACGTCGGAGTAGAGGTCGAGTCCCTGATGGCGGGGCAGGTACAGTACCGTCTGGCCCCGGTGTGCGCGTATCCGCGTATCGCCGCTGAGTTGCGTTGCTTCCATGCGAACATCTGCGTGCCGCGCGTCCAGTTCGACGGCGCCTTCCAACTCCGTCAACCGAAGCGTACCGTGATCCAAGTCCAGGCGTGTCAGGCCCGTCCAGTCCGTACCCGTTACTTCGCTGTAATGCGCATTGATGCTAATCGCGCCTTCGACGTCCTGGATTCTCGTGTCCGTGTGGCGGACGTCCAAATCCAGATGGATGCGGCGCGGCGTTCGAATTTCGTAGTGGACATAGGGGATATGCCGGATACTGATGAACCATCGTTTGTAACTGGGAATATCGTCATAGTCGGACCGGATCCGCAACGATCGTCCGGATCCCTCCACTTCGATGCTCAGCGCCGTTACGATCTTACTCGCGTAGTCGGGGTTGATTTCGAAGGGTGACTCGATACGGGCGACGATTTCCACCTCGTTACGGTCCCATGACGACAGTTCAAGACTGCCCCTGCCGGTTTCTATGCCCAGGTGGCCGCCCGGTTCAAATGCAACCGTTTTAGTGTAATGCCTGACCTCTGCGAAAGCGTCCCGTTGAAAACCCGTGAGGTCGTCGGGGAGCAGGATGAGCACGGCGGCAATGGCGAAAACTCTATACGCGAGCGTAAACATAAGGCACCTCCCATCCGGTAAGCTGAGGGTTTCTTGCGATGGGCCCCGGCATGAAGAACGTCAGGTCATCGCGCCTACCAACTTAGACCTCGAATGGAAAGTGTATGTTACCGCAAATCCGTCTCAGCTTCGGACCAGGTTACGCAGGACGAACCATACGTTCTCCTTGCGTTCCCTGAGCCTCCGGTAGAAATAGGGCATCCACTCTGTTCCGAAGGGCACGTAGACACGCATGCGGAAGCCCCTTGCGCGCATTTCCTTCTGGTACCCCGGACGCAGGCCGTAAAGCATCTGGAACTCGAAGTCGTCCCGCGCGACCTCCAGTTGCTCGGCGTATCGTATCACGCCCTCGATCAGGTAATCGTCGTGCGTCGCGAAAGCGGGATAGTGGCCGTCCCGCAGGAGCTGTTCCGTCATCGAAAGAAACGCGCCGCGGATGTTGGGCATCCGCTGCAGGGCCAGGTCGGAGGGTTCCCGGTAGGATCCCTTGCACAGCCGCACGCGGGCTCCGATCTTGTTGAGCACGAAGATGTCGTGGGGGCTGCGCAGCAGCATGGCCTGGATCACCACGCCGGAGTTCCTGTGAAGGTCGTACAGGTTGTAGAATATATCCAGGGTCTGCTGCGTGTAGGGCGAGCCTTCCATGTCCAGCCGTACGAAGATGTCCCGTTCCTTCGCGGCTTCCAGGATCCGGCCCAGGTTGTCCAAGCAGTACGCTTCGTCTATATCCAGTCCCAGGTGGGTGAGCTTGACGGAGATATTGGCCTGGAGCGCGCCGTCCCGGATCAAGTCCAGCATGATAAGATACTGGCGGACGGCCTCGTCCGCCTCTTCGCGTTCACGGGTCGCTTCGCCGAGCATGTTCAGGGTCACGTCGAGCCCGTCGCCGTTCAACGACCGGACGACGTCGACCGCGGCCTCGAGGGATTCCCCTGCGACGAATCTCCTGGCGAGGAAGAACAACCGGCTCATTTTGGCTCCGTTACCTTGTGCGGCGGACCAGGCGGACCGGGACGACCATGCGGACTGCTTACGCCGTGAAGGGATCGCGACCGAACCCGGGGCGGCGCGCATAGGTCCACGCTACCCGGCTCACGTCCTCGTTGGACATGCGCCAGTCCAGCAGTTTCACGCGCAGGTCCCGGACCGCGTCGGCATAGCGCGGATCTTCGGCCACGTTATGAAGTTCGCCGGGATCCCGTTCCAGGTCGAAGAGCACGTCCGGCATGCCGTTGAAGTGCCAGTACTTGAACCGGTCGTCCCGCACCATCCATCCCCGGCATTTCTCCGGCGGGATGCCAAGCTTTTTTGGCGTCCAGTAGAACCGGAAGTCCCAGTCCGCGAAGACCTCTCCGCGCCAGTCGGCCGGGCTTTCGCCCCGCAGGAGGGGAACGAGAGAACGACCCTGCAGGGCAGGCGGCATGCCCGGTGCGCTGGGTCCGCCGGCACCGCCGGCACCGCCGGGTCCGTCCGTTCCATCCGGTCCTCCGGGTCCGCCAAGTCCACACACCTCCAGGCAGGTCGGCAGGACGTCCAGGGACTCGACGAACGCGTCCATCATCGTCCCGCGCGTGGCGTCCGCACAGGACCGGGGATCGCGGACGATGAAGGGCACGTTGTACGCCTCGTCGTAGAAGAGTTCCTTCTCGAACATCCAGTGGTCGCCCACGTATTCGCCGTGATCGGACGTGAAGACGATCAGCGTGTCCTCCCAGAGACCCCGGTCCTTCATGAAACCGAACAGCCTGCCCAGGTGGTCGTCGATTTCCGTGATCAACCCGTAGTAAGTCGCCCTTCGCTGCCGCCACACTTCCTCGTCGTCGTATGCCACGCCGCCCCGTTCGATCCGGAAGGGGACGTGGAAGGGATGGGGTCGCTCCAGTTCCTCCGGAGACCGGTTCGGAGCGGGGGAGTCTGCGGGATCGTACATCTCGTTGTAAGGATAGGGCGCTACGATGGGAAGATGGGGCTTGAAGTAGGAGAGGTGCAGAAACCAGGGCGAATCCCCGGCGTCGTCCATGAAGGCCATGGCCCGGTCCGTCATGAAGGCGGTATCGCTGTCCTCACGCCTGAAACGCGTGGGGTAGGCGGAATGATCCCGGAAAAGGGGTCCTTCCCGGTCGGCATCCGCGGGCATTTCCACCGCGAAAGGATCGGCAATGACATCTTCGGCGTACCCCTTGCTCCTGAGATAGGCCAGCCAGCCCTCCCCCCTGGATTCGTTCAGCTCCCAGGTTTCCAGGCCGGCCAGGGCCGCGCGGCGGAACCCCTGTTCAGGTTGCGCCCCGGGATCGCCGAAGGGATCGGGGGTGTAGTGCGTCTTGCCGCAAAGGGCCGCACGGTAACCCGCCTCGCCGAAGAAGTGGCCCATGGTCTTCTCGTCCGCGGGCAGGGGCACTTCGTTCCAGGGAGACCGGTTGGCGTGGGGATACCGGCCCGTGTAGAAGCACATGCGGCTGGGACCGCAGACCGCCGATTGCACGTAGGCCCGCCGGAAGAGGACGCCTTCGGAGGCGAGTTGGTCGAGATGGGGCGTCCGGACCACGGAGTGGCCGACGCCGGACATGCAGTCCGCCCGCATCTGGTCGGTCATGATGAAGAGTACGTTCGGTCGACCACCGGGCATGTGGGATCTCCGCGCGCTGCGATGTACGGCTGCGGGGTACGGCCGCGCGCTGCGGCGAAAGACCGGTAGGCGCGACGGGCGGCAATGGTGCCGCCTGAACGGTAATATGCAGCCGTGTTTCCCGATAGGCAAAAGCATATTCCTATATGGATACGCGCGCGGGCGCTCTCCGCCTGCCGGGGAGAGACCGGGGATAAAGTGCAAGTGCATCCGCGGAGGGGAAAATCGGACAGGTTTTGTGAATAGGATGGTCCGGAGGAATGTATGCAGTACGTCTCGCCGTTCTATGTCGTTGCGTGAGAACCGGGGGCCTCGAAAAAACGCAACCATTCAGGTCGTTTCCCTGTCTTAGATGCAGCGCGTGAATCGATGGTCGGCGAGGACCCACAAATGGCTGGAGGACATACCTTGTTTCTGAACAGACTGCATCGGTGGACGATCACCCTGTCCGCCCTGATCATACTGGGACCCGTGGAATCCGAAGCACGCCAGCCGGCGCCGGAAAAACGGGTGTACAATACCCGGCACCTCACGTCGCTGCCCCCCGACATCGACGGCAGGGGCGATGATCCGGCATGGAACGACGTGGAGTGGTCCGGCGACTTTACCCAGCTGGATCCCGATGACGGCGGGGAGCCTACGCAACAGACGGCCTTCAAGATCCTTTTCGACGATCACAACCTCTACGTGCTGATCCGGGCCTTCGATACCGAACCGGACCGGATTACCAACCGCGTGACCCGGCGGGACGACTGGGACAACGACTGGGTGGAGATCCATTTCGACAGCTACCACGACAAGCGCACGGCGTTTTCCTTCACGCTGACCGCCTCCGGCGGGCGGGGCGACGAGGCCATATCGAACGACGGCAACGACTGGGACCCGAGCTGGGACCCCGTATGGTTCGGGGCGTCCACCATCGACGAAGAGGGATGGCTTGCCGAGATGCGCATACCCCTAAGCCAGTTGCGGTTCTCCGGCGAGGAGGGACAGGTATGGGGCCTGCAGGTACAAAGAAGGCTGTACCGCCGCGAGGAGCGTTCAGGCTGGCAGCACATCCACCGGAATTCGCCGGGCTGGGTCAGCCTGTTCGGTGAACTGCGCGGCCTGGAAGGGATCGAGTCTTCCCACCGGATCGAGATCCTGCCCTACGTCGTGGGCGACCTGAACCGGTTCCAGGCCGAAGCACAGAACCCCTTCCGCGACGGCCAGCGCACCGACGGGCGCATCGGACTGGACGGCAAGATCGGGCTCGCCGGCAACATCACCATGGACCTGGCCGTGAACCCCGACTTCGGCCAGGTCGAGGCGGATCCTTCGCGAGTCAACCTGTCGGCCTTCGAGCTGTTCTTCGAAGAGCGGCGGCCCCTCTTCGTCGAAGGGAAGAACATCACTGAGTTCCAGGTAGGCGGCGGCGGTCCGTTCCGGAACGATCAGTTGTTCTACTCACGGCGCATCGGCCGGTCTCCCCAGCGGAGCCCGGACCTTTCCGACGGCCAGACCATGGAGAAGCCCCGGAATACGCCCATACTCGCCGCCGCGAAGATTACCGGCAAGACGCCCCGCGGCCTGTCCATCGGTATCGTGGAAGCGGTCACCGGGGAAGCTTCCGCCCGGATAGACACGAAGGGCGCGCGGAGCGAAGAATCCGTGGAACCGCTGACCAATTACCTGGTCGCGCGCCTGCAGCAGGACTTCAACGACGGGGGCTCGTCGCTAGGCACGATGCTCACGGCGACCAACCGGAACAACAACAGATCCCACTTCGATTTCCTCAACCGGGCGGCCTACACGGGCGGGATCGATTTCCGCCACCAATGGAGCGACCGGACCTACTGGCTCAACGCGAGCATGTCGTTCAGCCACATCCGGGGCGAACCGGAGGCGATTACGCGCGTGCAGCGCAACTCCGCGCGGTACTACCAGCGACCCGACGCCGACTACGTGGCCCTCGACTCGACGCTGACCGCCCTAAGCGGCCATGGTGGCAGCTTCGGCATAGGCCGTTCGGGAAACAGCCCGTGGAACATGGGGATCTCCGGGACCTGGCGCTCACCGGGACTCGAACTGAACGACGTGGGATTCCTGCGACAGGCCGACGTTTTCATGCAAAACAGCTGGTTCGGTTACCGGTCGGAAAAACCGAACCGGATCTTCCGCGAGTACAATGTATTCCTGAACCAGTGGCAGGGGTTCACCTTCGGCGGGGACCGGAAGTTCCTGGGCGGCAACGTCAACGGGGGCGGCCAGTTCAACAACTACTGGTGGGTTTGGTTCAACGTGAACTCGGAGATCGAAGGCCTGTCCACCACCGCCCTGCGCGGCGGGCCGGCCCTGAAATCACCGGGCAACGTGGAATTCAATTTCGACGTCGACACCGATGGACGCAAGCCGGTCAGTTTCGGCATCGGCGGTGGGCACAACCGGCGCCGCGATGACGCGGGAAACTCGAGCTGGGTGTACCTGTCCATGCGGTACCGGCCGAGTAACGCCATGAATATCCGCATCAATCCGTTTTTCGACACCGCCCGGAACGAATTGCAGTACGTGTCCAATGAAACGTTCGGCGACGTCGGTCAGTCCGACCGCTACCTGCTGGGTCGCGTAGAACAGAAGACGCTGGGGATCGGTATCCGGCTCAACTACAGTATCACCAACAACATGTCCATCCAGTACTATGGCCAGCCCTTCGTATCGGCCGGCCGCTACGCCCGGTTCAAGCGGATAACCGACCCGCGGGCCGACCGGTACGCAGACCGATTCGAACTGTTTTCGGACGGCCAGCTGGCCTACGACGATTCAGACGAAACTTACCACGTGGATGAGGACATGGACGGCCGGACCGACTATTCATTCGGCGATCCGGACTTCAACTTCCGCCAGTTCCGATCGAACCTGGTGTTGCGGTGGGAGTACACGCCGGGCTCGACGCTGTTCCTCGTGTGGCAGCAGCAGCGCAGCCGCTCGGGCGGCACGGGCGAGTTCGACGCGGGACAGGACCTGAACGACCTGTTCGACACCTATCCCTCGAACATCTTCCTCTTGAAGTTCAACTACTGGTTCTCGCTCTAGGCGGGTGACGGCTAGGCGGGCCGCAGCTTGTTCACCATCTCCAGCATGGCCGTCATGTAACCGATGGCGTAGGCGCGCCCCCGGTGATGCCAGTCGGTGTCATCCACGAAACGGGGCACGTGGTCGGTGATCATGAACCCGGTGAACCCGACCTCCTTAAGGGTCCGCATGACCTCGTAGGGATCCACGTTCCCCTCGTTGATGAAGCACTCGTTGAAACAGGGCACGTTCCCCTGCACGTCGCGGAAATGGACGTAGATTATTCTGCCGGCGCCGCCGAAGTGCCGCACGGCCTTGATCACGTTGTCGTGACCCCCCATCTCCGACCAGCATCCCATGCAGAAATCCAGGCCGTGGTACGGACTGTCGAAGGTGTCCATGGCCCGCTTGAAGCCTTCGAAGCTGCTGAAGATCCGCGCTACGCCGCCCAGCATGGGGATGGGCGGGTCGTCGGGGTGCACGGCGAGCTTGACGTTGCTTTCCTCGGCGACCGGCAGGATCCGCGACATGTAATAGTGGTAGTTGTCCCACATCTCGTCTGCCGTGTACGTCCGGCCATGCGTGGGCTCCAAGTCCTTATGCGCCTCGAAATCGAACCGCGTGGCCGTGGCTCCGCCGCGGAGCACGGCTGGATCGGGCGTACGCCAGACGGCACTGGGCATCCAGTGGTAACCCAGGATGGGAATGCCGGCCTTGCCCATGTTGCGGATCGTGTACTTCATGTTTTCGATCTGGTCGTCGCGGCCCGGCAGCCCCAGCATGGCCTTGTCGTAGAAGGGGATGGGCACGTTCTCCAGGGCCATCAGGCGCAGTTCGGCGTTGTCGGCCCGCTTCTTCAGGTCGACCAGGTCCTCCAGTTCCCAGCGCTTCTCGCCCGGAAGTTTCGGCGTGTTCATGAGGAAGTCGTCTGCGCCGAGCTGCTTGATGTAGGCCAGTTTCTCGTCGGTGAGGACGTTGAACTGCCCGAGGCCGATACGCATTTCCAGGGTCATGTCAGTCCTCGCCTTGTCCGGGTTCGGCCGGGGAAGCCGTGGGTTCCGCCTGCTCCGGCTTCCTGGCCAGCCTCACGCCCTTGAGCGCCTTAGGAGCCAGGCGGATCCCCCTGGCCCGGTTCCCCCGAACGGGAAAGAGCGAAAGATCGAAGGCTTCCTCGAAGACCCGCATCCGCGGCGTGGGCTTGTAGGTGATATTCGCCGTGACGTCGGTATCCGTGGTCAGTTGAAGGATACGGCAATCCTCGGGCACGAGCTCGTATCCCCGATTCAGAATAAACTTGTCCAGCTTGCAGCGCTTGACGTAGGGATGGCCCTTCCGGTCCCGGTAGATCATGGTGAACACCAGGTCGGGATCGACGAACCCGCAGTACAGCATGCCCTTGTCCACGAAGAGCCGTTCGATCTCGTCGTGGAGCGCGTAGGCGCCGGTCTTGCGGATCACGAGGACCCGGTCATAGGGCGATACGTCGAAGAGGGTGTCGCCGCTGCCCAGTCCATACCCCAGGTAACCGGTGCTCCGGTCGTACTTGAGCGCCAGGTTCCGCTGTGCCGCCTCCCGGGCGTCGACCCGCTTGAAAGCGGTGATGGTCGTCCTGCGGGGAAAGGCCTCGCGGTACCGCCCGATGAGCCCTTCCAGGAGCGTGATCGCGTAGGCCGAAAGATGGCCCAGGTGATCCCTGATCTCCCGCAGGCGATTCCGGATGGCCTTCATCTCCTCGTTGGCGCGGTTGATGTCGTACAGGGAGATCCGCCGGATCGGCACCTTGAGCAGCGTATCGATATCCTCGGACGTCAGTTCCTTCACCTTGGATTCGAAGGGTTCGAACCCTGCCCGGATCGCTTCGTGGATTTTTCCCTGCTCCCGGACTTCCTCGATGCGCTTGTATATCCGTTCCTTGATGAATAGCTGCTCCAGCGTTTTCGCGCGCAGCTTCGCGTGCAGCTGTTTCCGTTCGATCTTCAGTTCGGCTTCGAGGACCTCCAGGAGCCGCTGCGTGTTGTGCCTGAGCACGTCGGAAACGGGCAGTATGCACGGGTGGCCCGTCCGGATGACCAGCACGTTCGTGGAGATGGAGGACTCGCAGTCGGTGAAGGCATAGAGGGCGTCAACGGTTTCCTCGGAATGGACGCCCCGGGCCAGGCGGATCTCGATTTCCACCTCGTCCGCCGTGAAGTCGGAGATGCCGGCGATCTTCAGCTTGTTCTTCTTCGCCGCCGCCTCGATGGACGCGATCAGGCTTTCGGTGGTCGAACCGAAGGGCAGCTGGCGTATGACGATGCGCTTGGGATCCTTCACGTCCAGCTGGGCGCGGATCATCACCTTGCCATTGCCGTCATTGTATTCCGAGACGTCTACCAGGCCCCACGTCGGAAAATCGGGCTGGACCTCGAAGGGCTCGTCGCGGAGGCAGGCGATCTGGGCCTCCATGAGCTCGATGAGGTTGTGCGGCAGGATCCGGGTCGCCATGCTCGAGGCGATGCCTTCGGCGCCCATGGCAAGGAGGACGGGAATCTTCGCTGGAAAGGCCACGGGTTCCCTGTTGCGGCCGTCGTAGGAATCCACGTACTCGGTGATCTCCGGATCGTGCAGCACCTCTTTGGCCAGCGGCGTCAGGCGGCATTCGATGTACCGGGCCGCCGAGGCGGGGTCGCCGGTGAGGGTCGAGCCGAAATTCCCCTGCTTCTCGATGAACATGTCCTTGTTCGCGAGATTGACCAGCGAGCCGAAGATGGACTGGTCCCCGTGGGGATGGTACCTCATGGTCTGGCCCACCACGTTGGCGACCTTGTGGAACTTCCCGTCGTCCATCTCGAAGAGGGTATGCAGAATGCGGCGCTGCACGGGCTTGAGTCCGTCGTCGATCTCCGGAATCGCCCGGTCCTTGATGAAATAGGAGGCGTACTTCAGGTAGTAGTCTTCGAAGAGGGTATCGGCGTAGGCCATGGGGTCCTATACTTCGTCCAGCAGGTTCTCCACGATGTAGTCCCTGCGCTCGGGCGTGTTCTTGCCCATGTAGAAGGTGAGGGTTTCCGGTATGCTGTGGATGGAACGGACGTTGACCTTCACGAGCCGCATGTCGGAACCGATGAACTGGCCGAATTCGCCGGGCGAGATCTCGCCCAGCCCCTTGAACCGGGTCACTTCCGCCCCGCGAATCCGGTCCAGGGCCGCGTTCCGCTCCTTTTCGCTGTAGCAGTAGACGGTTTCCTTCGTGTTGCGCACCCGGAAGAGCGGCGTTTCGAGGATGTGGACGTGGCCCGCGAGCACCATCTCCTCGAAGTAGCTCAGGAAGAAGGTCATCAGGAGATTGCGGATGTGGTAGCCGTCGTAATCGGCGTCGGTCGCGATGATCACCTTGTTGAACCGCAGGTTCGATATCCCTTCCTCGATGCCGAGGGCCATCATGAGATTGTAGAGTTCCTCGTTCTTGTAGATGGCCGCCCGCGTGCGGGAGAAGACGTTCAGGGGCACGCCCTTGAGTCCGAAGATCGCCTGGGTCAGCGGGTCCCGCGCCGAGACCATCGAACCGGCGGCCGAAGGCCCCTCGGTGATGAAGATCGAGGAATCCTCCCCGTACTTCGCGTGATCGAAGTGGTACTTGCAGTCCTTGAAATTGGGGATCTTGATGGCGATGCGCCGGGCCGCCTCGCGGGCTTCCTTCTTGACCGCGTTCAATTCCTTCCGCAGGCGTTCGTTCTGGGTGATCTTCTCCTGAATCTTTTGGGCGGACTCCTGGTTCTTGTGCAGGAAGTCCACCACGGCGCTGCGGATCTCCGAGACGAGCCAGCCCCGGATATCGGTATTGCCCAGCTTGTTCTTGGTCTGGGATTCGAAAATGGGTTCCTTCAGCTTGATGGCGATGGCGCCCGCGATGGACTCGCGGACGTCCACCCCGCCGTAGTTCTTCTTGAAGTACTCGTTGACGCCCTTGAGGATGCCCTCGCGGAACGCGCTCTGGTGGGACCCGCCGTCCGCGGTGTACTGGCCGTTCACGAAGGAGAAGAGCGTCTCGCCGTAGTTGGTGGTGTGCGTGAAGGAGAACTCGATGTACTGGCTCTTATGGTACGAAGGCTCGTAGAGGACGTTCTCGCCCACCTCGGCCTTCAGGAAGTCCAGCAGGCCGTACTTGGAGACGAAGCGCTTCTTGTTGAAGACCAGGCGGAGGCCGCTGTTCAGGCAGGCGTAGTTCCACATGCGGCGTTCGACGTAGTCCGGCTGGAAGGCGTATTCCCCGAAGATCTCCTCATCGGGCAGGAATTCGACATAGGTGCCGTCCGGCTCGTCCGCGGCGCCTTCGTTCTGGCCGAGCAACTGCCCCCGCTCGTACACCGCCTCCGCGTAGCGTCCGTCCCGGTAGGCCACGACGCGGAAATCGACGGAAAGGGCGTTGACCGCCTTGGCGCCCACGCCGTTCAGTCCGACGCTGAACTGGAAGACCTCGTCGTTGTACTTGGCGCCCGTGTTGATGATCGAAGTGCACTCCACGACCTTGCCCAGGGGAATCCCGCGGCCGAAGTCGCGTACGCGGACGCGGTTGTCTTCGATGGATACGTCGATCTGCCGGCCGTGGCCCATGATGAACTCGTCCACGGCGTTGTCGATCACTTCCTTGAGGAGGACGTAGATGCCGTCTTCGGGATCGCTGCCGTTCCCGAGCCGGCCGATATACATGCCGGTGCGGAGCCGGATGTGTTCCAGCGACGAGAGGGTTTTGACCTTGCTTTCGTCGTAGACGGCGGCGTCCGAAGCGGTCGCGCCATCCGTGGCATTCGTAGCGGCCGGGGCGTCCGGAGATCCGTTGCCGTCGACGGGTCGTGCGGCCGGAGATCCGTTGCCTTCATCAGGTCGCACGCCGTTTTCCGATTCGACCGGTTTTCGGTTGGTCGTGGCACCGCTGCCGCGCGAACCATTCCCGTTGCCGGACCTGTCGTTCGCCCCTTCTTCCCGCGGCGTGAGCAGGTCGAGCTGGGTGTGCTGGTCTTCTCCGTTTCTCGAACCGTTCCGGGTCGCCATAGGTCCTGCCCCTGTCGCAACAAACCGCAAAACACTATGTGGTCGGCCATCCTCCATGCCGCGCGGTCGGCCAATCCCTCCGCGGCGCGGGCATTAGAACATGTCGTGTCAGGCCATGCAGTTAGCACAATATATGGCCGTAGGCCGCGCGTGTCAATATACGCTACATGGCTGTATGCCGCGCGTATCAATATACGCTACGTTTGTTTGGTAATTTGTCAAGGGAAACCAAGCCCACGCGGGTACCATCGCGCGTACCAGCCTGTGATGGGATCGAGGCACGCGGGACGGACGCCCCGGGACCCACCGCCGGACGCCCTAGGACCCGGCGCCGTCCGACTTCAGGATGTTCCGCGAGATGACGATCTTCTGGGCTTCGGAGGTGCCTTCGTAGAGGGTGGTGATCCGCGCGTCGCGGTAGAAGCGTTCCACGTCGAAGTCGCGGATGTAGCCGTAGCCGCCGTGGATCTGAATGGCTTCGTTCGTGATCCGTATCGAGGCCTCGGACGCGTACAGCTTGGCCATGGACGACGCCGTGATGTAGTCCTGCCCGGCGTCCTTGAGCCACGCGGCCCGGTAGGTCAGCAGGCGCGCCGCCTCGAGTTCGGTCGCCATTTCCGCCAGCTTGAAGGCGATCGCCTGGAACTCGGCGATGGGCTTGCCGAACTGGGTCCGTTCCTTCGCGTACCGCACGGAAGCGTCGTAGGCCCCCTGCGCGATGCCCAGGGCCTGGGCTGCGATGCCGATGCGGCCGCCGTTCAGTATGGACAGCGCGATGTTCAGCCCCCGGCCTTCCTCGCCCAACAGATTTGTCTGCGGCACGCGGCAATCCTCGAATAACAACTCGCTGGTGTCCGAGCCCCGGATGCCGAGTTTCTGCTCCTGGCGGCCGACGGTGAAACCGGGGGTCCCTTTCTCCACGAGAATCATGCTGAGGCCGCGATGGCCGGTGTCGGGGGCGGTGGTCACCAGCACGAGGAGGTAGTCGGCGAAACCGCCGTTGGTCACGAAGTGCTTCTTGCCGTTGATGACGTATTCGGTGCCGTCCTTCTGCGCCGACGTGACCGTCGAGCCGACATCCGTCCCGGCGCCGGGCTCGGTCAGCGCGAGACAGGCCTGCGCTTCGCCTCGCCCCAGGGGCGGCAGATATGCCTTCTTCTGGTCTTCGGTTCCGAAGGCGAAGACGCCGTCGGCGAAAAGGGAGTTGTTCACCGAGACGCATACTCCGGTCGACGCGCACACCTTCGAGAACTCCTCCACGGCCAGCACGTAACTGAGCGTATCCAGGCCGGCGCCGCCGTACGCCTCGGGAATCATCATGGCCATGAAACCCATCTCGCCGAGTTCCCGGATCGTATCGAAATGTACGGCTTCGCGCTCGTCGATTTCCCGGGCGTGGGGCTTCAGTTTCTCCTCGGCGATCCGGCGGGCGGTGTCCCGCATCATGGCCTGGTCGCCGCTCAAGGCGAATTCCATCGGTTCCCCCTCTTCAGTTCACGCCGAGCAACCGGGCCGCGGTGACCGCCATGACCTCGCAGCTCCGGACGAGATGCTCGATCTCACAGTACTCATCGGGCTGGTGGGCGAGATGGAGCAGTCCGGGGCCGTAGGCGATGCACTGCTTCACCCGTCCCGTGTTGTGGACGTGCTTGTGGTCGTAGGTGCCGGGGCTGGCCACTTGTTCCGCGGGAACGCCGGTCAGATCCTCGATCGTGCGGGCGGCCGTACCGACCAGCTCGGCGTCCGGGTCGGTCTCGACCGGGCGAACGACCATCAGGTCGGTGAGCTCCGCTTTGAAGTCCCGGTCTTCCGCGGTCAGGCTGGCGATCAGCGTCTCGATTTCTTTTTTTACGTCGTCGAAGGATTCCTCTATCAGAAAACGCCGGTCGAAGACGGCGGAGCACCGGTCGGCCACGCAGGGCGAGCCCACGCTTCCGTCCGTCTGTCCGCCGGTAATGCCGTTCACGTTGATCGTGGCCCGGCGCGCTTCCGGCGGGTCCACGGGCATGTCCGTTTTGCGGGCGTGTAGGGCCGGCGCGAGGTCTGACGAGACCCGGCCCAGGAAACGCTCCATCTGGCTGATGGCGCTGACACCCAGAAAGGGCATGCTGCCGTGGGCGGTCCGGCCGATGGTGTCGATCCGGAACCAGTACACCCCGCGGTGACCCAGGCAGATGCGTCCCGGTCCGAAGGGTTCCGGGATGATCACGTACGAGGTCCGTTCGGGGGAAATGAGTCCCTCGCGGGCAAGATGGTCCATGCCGGCGAACCCGCCGGTCTCCTCGTCGACCGTCGCGCTGAACTCGAGACTGCCGCGCAACGAGACGCCCGCCTCCCGTACCGCGGCCGCCGCGAAGAGCGCCGCGGCGATGCCGCCCTTCATGTCGCACGCGCCGCGGCCGTATATCCTGCCGTCCTTCTCTTCCCCGCCGAAGGGATCGACCGTCCAGTGCTCCCCAGGCGGAACCACGTCGGTGTGGCCGTTGAAATGCAGCGTGGGCATCGGCGAACGGCCGGGCAACCGGCCCACCACGTTGACACGCGGGTGTTCTTCGGAATGGTCCGGATGGCCGGCGGCGGTGACGTACCGGGTTTCGAAACCCAGTGCGCTCAACCGGTCGCCCACGAGCCGGGCGCAGTCCAGGTATCCTTCACCCGGCGGATTCACGGAGGGGATTTGGATCAACTCCCGCAAAAACCCGATCATGTCGTCGCGGAGGACGCGGACCTGTTCCACGATGCGCTGTTCGAGCGGGGTTATCATGGGCTGGCGGGGGAGGCCGGGTTCCGGGCGCCGGGTCAGCCGGCGTCCTCCATCTCGTCGTAGAATCTGGCCATGCTGCCTCTTTCCTTCGCCGCGTTGAACCGCATGCCCGACCGGGGATGCTGGTTCATGAGGCCCGTGATCATGTAGGGAATGTCGAACCCCCACATCAGTTCGGCCCGCATAGGCTCGACGTGGTACTGGATGCAGTCCAGCAGCGGACGCAGGCGGAACTTCGGGTTGTGCAGGAATCCGACAATCAGTTCCATGGGGCAGTTGCCGGCGCCGCGGCCAAGACCGCCGAGGCTGGCGTCCAGGTAGTTCGCCCCGCGGATAAGCGCCTGTATCGTGTTGGCGAAGGCCAGTTGCTGGTTGTTGTGGGCGTGGATGCCTACCTCTTTGTCGGTGGACTGCAGGGCGTTCAGGAACTTGTCCACGAGCGCTTCGATCTGTTCGCTGTACAGGGCGCCGAAGCTGTCCACCACGTAGATGGCGTCCACGGGCGATTCGACGAGCATGGAGAGCGCTTCGTCCATTTCGCTTTCCGGAACTGTCGACGCCGCCATGAGGTTCAAGGTGGTCTCGTAGCCCTTTTCGTGGGCGTCCTGGATCATGTCCAGCGCCAGCGGAATCTGGTGGATGTAGGTGGCGATCCGGATCATGTCCAGCACGCTGTCCGCGGCCGGCAGGATATCGGTCCTGTAGTCCGATTTCTCCGCGTCGGCCATCGCCGCCAGCTTGACGGGCGAGTCATTGTCGCCTACGACGCCGCGGATGTCCTCTTCGGCGCAGAACTTCCAGGGTCCGTGTTCATCCGGGGAGAAAATCTGCCGCGAGTTGATGTAACCGATTTCCATGTAGTCGATCCCACCGGCGACGCAGGCCTGGTAGACCGCCTTGACGGTATCCGCGTCGAATCGGTGGTCGTTCATCAGGCCGCCGTCCCGTATGGTACAGTCGATGAGCTTGATCTCCGGACGGTAGGTCAGCCACTTACGCGTGGGTGCTTCGTTGAGTGCCGATTGGTCCATGATCCTGTTCACTTCACTCCTGTTTACCGGTGAATTCGCCTGGCATACTTTGACGGCCAGGAATAACGGGGCCGTTCCGCGACAGAACATATACGACACCTGGACGTGGGACAAGGTATTTCAAGCGGCGCGCGAAAGCCGCCTGCGTGTCGGTTCGAGGCATCCGGCTGAATGCCCTTGACTAATCCGCCTTCCCGCTTATCATGCAAGGTGCGTTTCGGACCGCGCCGGTCAGGCGCATAGCCGGACGCACAGGACATTTGACGGTTGCGTTCAGTATTTCGCGTGGCACGGGTTATGGGCATCATTCTCAAGACCGAAAAGCAGATCGAGACCATCCGTCGCAGCGGCCAGGCCGCGACCGCGACGCTGCAGCGCATGGGTGAAGCCGTCAGGCCGGGCATCGCGACCTCCGAACTGGACCGGATCGCCCGCAAGATGATCCGGGATTTCGGTGGCACCTCCTCTTTCCTCGGGTACCGGCCCACCTTCCATCCGCCCTTTCCCGCCACGATCTGCGCGTCCATCAACGATGAGATCGTGCACGGCATCCCCAGTCCGCGGCGCAAAGTCGGGGAGGGAGACATCCTCAGCCTGGATTTTGCCATGATCATCGACGGGTACCACGGCGATACGGCCTTCACTTTCCCCGTCGGCCGCGTTTCACCGGAGGCGCAGCGGCTGCTGGACGTCACGCGGGCATCGGTGTTCAAAGGGATCGAGGAAGCGAAGCCGGGAAACCGCATCGGCGACATCGGGCACGCGGTGCAGCAATACGCCGAATCTTACGGATACTCGGTGGTGCGGGACCTGTGCGGGCACGGGATCGGCCGTAGTCTCTGGGAGGAACCACAGGTCCCCAATCACGGCAGGCCGCAACGCGGAATACGGCTCAAACCGGGCATGGTCATCGCCATCGAACCCATGGTGTGCGCGGGTGCGCACCGAATCCGTATCCTCGACGACGAATGGACGACTTCCACCGCTGACGGACGACTGTCCGCCCATTTCGAGCACACGGTAGCGATCCTGTCCGACGGTCCCGAGATCCTGACGGAAAACACCGATCTCTGGGGTTCGAACGGCCTGCCGGGATGACCGCGGTCCGCCAGGTCCTCACGGTCCTCACGGTCCGCACGGTCCGTCCACCTCGCCCGGTCCTTCAAACCGGACGTCCCCGTCTGAGCAAGAATCATTACAGGTCTTTCAATACCGCGTACTGCCGCGCTTCTTCTCGCGAGCCGGCCAGGACCAGGTAAGCCGTTTCCTCGCAGACTCCGCGGGCGGCCACCTCGTGACCCCGCATGAGCTTCAGGTGGCCCCCGGCGTCGCCCCAGCTGTCCATCCTGACTCCGCTCCCCGGCGCAACGAGAATGAATGTCCGCCCGGTACGCGGGTTGGCTGCCGCGGCCCAGTGTCCGCCATCCTGTTCGACGTACCACGGGCGCTGCTTCCGCTCGCTGTCCGCCGAGAACAGGACGGTGTCGACCATCTCGCAGTCGGGCTTCAGAAACAGATGCCATCCGCCTCTTAAGCGCCGGTGCGCGTCGCTCTCGTTCAGCAGCCTCCAGACCAGTTTGATCACCGGACCGCCCCCCAGGGTCAGGGTATCGAGTTCCAGGGTCAGGCCGCGGGACGCGTCCTTGGTCAACGCCGCCCTTTGCCGCAAGCCCGTCCACTCAAGGCCCCGGGCGCGATAGGAGACGGGCTCCGCGACGAACCTCTCGTCCTCGAGGGATTCCGTCCAGGACAGGCGGTCCAATACGATCTCGGGCTGCAGTCCGCCATACCAGGGGTAGCTCCATCCGAAGGCTTCCGGTTCAGGAAAGGCGGAAGCCAGGTGGTTGCATTCGCCGCCGGCATCCCGGATGGCGCTTACGGATCCGAGGAAGGAGGGGGCGACATCGATTTCGAGCCGTTGGTTTCGAATGGTATACACCCTGTGGCCCCCGGATTCGACGTGCCCCCCGGATTCGACCTCGTCGATTTCCACGGCCGACCCGTCCGTCAACCGGACGAGGGGCAGCTCGACCTCCGCGCCGCGCTCCCCGCTGTCCAGCACCATGCGGCCGGTGTAGACGCCGGGCGGCCGCGATGTGGAAAGCCGCACCGAACCATAGAAGGGTTGCCGCCAGTCGATATCTGAAAACGAAACCCACGGCGGGTCGCACCGCCAGCCGTCCGGCATGACGAAGGAAACGGTCCCGCTGGCCTTCCGGGACCTCCACTGCGCAATCCGGAATCGGAGGTCGGTCTCGTCTCCGCTTACCACGGCCAGGGGAGGATCGATCGATGCCTCGAATGTTTCCAGGATCCGCGGGGTGGGTTCGCTTTCTCCGGGCGGTTCCCCCCGGACACGCCGCCACAGCCTGCGCACGCCTCGCCAGCCGCCGTCCCCGACACGCAGTCTCAGGGCGCCGAAGGATACGCGGGACTGGGGCGCGCAGGTCGTCTCCACGCTCACCGACTGGAATTCAAAACCGTTCCATTCGACCTCGTCCAGGCCGTCGGGCCACAGGACCCCCATCGTTCCATGGGGCATTTCGAAGGCGCCCCACGTTTCCGCGTAGCTGTCGCCCATCTTGAAATCGTGGTCGTCCGGCACGGGCCTCTCGCTGCAACGGTCCTTGAGGATCCCTTCCCGGAGCGGCAGCGCCAGCGTCGCCTGGTTCGGCCCCCCGTTCGTGACGAACTGGTAGAGACGGGTAGTGCGGGGGTCGAAACCGGTGTTTTCGAGCGTGTGCTCCACGGTGATGACCGGCCCGGCGTTCAACCGGATGATCCGGCTGAAGACGAGGCCAGCGGCCTTTCGGGGTGCGTAGCTTGCCGTGAGGACCACCTCGTGCCCGTCCCCTTCGGCTTTCAGCTTGAAGTCCGATTCGCTGTATTCGCTGGGCCATTTCGGCGGTATGGGACGGCCGCCTTCCGTGCCCAGGTGCCTCCCGGTGGCCCGGTCGCTGATCTTCAACTGGCCGCCCTCGGCCTCCAGGGTCGCCCGGAAGATTTCGTTCTCGAACCGTACCGCACCGTCCTGGTGGTACAGTATCCCGCCCGGCGCCAACGCGAAGACGGCGTGTTTCGCATCCGCCAGGTCGACCGCTTTGCCCTCCCGTTCCAGGCGGCCAGACAGGGTCAGTCCGTACACGCCCGGGCGGTCCGCCTCAAGGACGGTTTCGAATCCTCCGAATCCCCGGGCGGGCACCGCGACGGATCGTGCGCTCCGGTCCACCGAGAGGCCGTCCGATGCCGTGACGCGGACCTGCGCTTCCACGTCTTCGGCCAACTGGCTCTGAAGGGTTACGCGCACCGGCCGCGGCGCGCCGGGAGCCAGGGTGATCTCCCCGGGATCGATGGAAAGGGACATCTCTACCCGCGGCCGGATACCGGTGGCGAGGTCGATGGGTAGATCGTCCCAACGTATGCTGGTGCGCACCCGCGGTGCGGTCTTCTTCACGTCCACGGATTCGGCTTTGGCCGAAATGCTCACCGGCGCCTCAAGGGAGACCGTCTCGCCGGGCCCCAGCGTCTTCCGGCAGTGGTAGTCGATGGACAGGTCGCCCGACTCTTTCGCTGTCAACGCGACATCGGCCGGCACGTCCTTCCGGTTCTCCAGTTTCCACCTGAGGACCGTCTGCCCGCCCCGCACCGGCTCGATGTCGTCTACCGTCGCCGAGGCGGACAACTCCGCCGTCTCCACCGCGGTCACGTGCCGGGATTCGCGGTCCACCCGGACCGTCAGTTCCTCCCGGTCCCCGGCGGACTCGGCTTCATCCCCGCCAGACCCGGCCGCGCCGTCAGAGGCCGGCGTCCCACCGGCCGTAAACCGGTAGGTAAAAACCCGCAGCCCTTCCCAGGTTTCGTCGTCGGGCCGCTGGTCGATCTGCCGTTCCAGGGACGCGTACCAGTCGTGCCGGTCGAAGAAGTACCGCGTACAGGGCATCTCGAGGATGGCGGGCATGTAGTTGCGCATAATCGGCCAGCCTCCGGCGTCCCAGAAGAAACCCGTCCGCTTGTAGGGCGCCATCGCCTTCACGTTCCCCGACCAGGTATCGAGGTCGAGGTGGTACTTCTTGTCCTCGATGGCCATCTCCACCGAACGGACGAGCAACCGCCGGCCGATGCTTCTGCCCTGGAAGCGCGGGGAGACGTTCAACAGCGCGAGGTAGAGGGCCTCGCCGTCGTCCTTGTCGTATACCAGGGAACAGTACCCGCCGATCTTATCCCCTTCGGCCCAGACGAAGACCGCGGTGTATTCCTCCTTTTCGTGCCAGTCCCGGATGTCCCGCGCCGTCGTGGGCACGCCGCTGTTCCAGGTACCGGGCCACTCGCCGTCGCTTTCGTTCCACATTTCGGCGATCGCGGCGGCGTCCCGCACAGGGTCGATCAGCCGCAGATTGGCTTGTTCCGCCATCGTCATCTCCTCATCATCTCCTCACCATCTCAAGTTGTCTCGCCATGTTCCGGCCGACCAAGTCGAACTGGCGGAGGAACCGCCGTCTCGTAGGGTACCGCCCCGGCTTCGTTCACTTCGTATCCGAACCGCTCCAGGTAATGGCCGGCGGGAAGCAGCGCGTCGCCACGCCGGGCCATCTCTTGATGCAACTGGTCGTCCAGCCGGCGCTGCAGGTCGGCATGTTCCTCCCGGCCGGCCAGGTTGGACAGCTGGCATGGATCCTCCCGGTTGTCGTACAGCAGCCAGGGCCCGTCGAGATTGCGTACATAGGTGTGTCCGGCGGTCCGGATTCCCCGCCACGGCTGGCCCCGGTATTCCGAAAAAGGCGCGATGCTCATGATGTAGGCGGCATCGTTGCCCGTAAAGGCCTCGCCCCGCACCGCCGGGGCGTGGTCCCGACCCTCGCAGGATCCGGGTACGGGGATGCCCGCCAGACCGAGGAGCGTCGGCATGATATCCACCACGTTGAAGGGGGTACTGATCCGAAGCCCCGAGCAAGCCTGGTCCGGGCAACGCATAACGAAGGGAACGTGGATGGACTCGTCCCAGGGGTGCTGCTTGCGCTGCCGGTCCTGCGACCCGAGCATGTCGCCGTGGTCCGAAGTATAGACGAAGATCGTTTCGTCCATCAGTCCCTGTTCTTCGAGGACGCCGCCGAGCCGCGCCAACTGGTCGTCGAGGGCCGTGATATGCGCATAGTAACCCGCCAGGTCGGTCCGGGCAGGATCGGGACAGTTGGGACGCACCTCCACTTCCTCCGGCGGATACAGGTCGAGGTAGCGGCCGGGCACGGCGTCGTAGGGATTATGCGGCGGCCCCCACGACAGCACCAGCGCGAAGGGCCGGTCCTGCCTCCGGTCCCGTCCCCGTGTGCGCAGGTATTCGATGGCCAGGGAAGTCTGCGCCTCCGCATCGTAGCCGTTCCAGTACAGCGGCGCTTCCGAATCCCGGTAGTACAGGGAGTGCATGTAGTCGTGGGTGCAGTTGCCCACGGCCCAGAAATCGAACCCCTGCCTGCGGGGGCCGGGCGGCGTGTATCCGCTCCGGGACGGACCGTCGAGATGCCATTTTCCGATGTAGGCCGTGTCGTAGCCCACCGCCCGCAGGACCGTGCCCAGGGTTGGCCGGTCCGTTGGAAGCCGCACATCGTTCATGAACATGCCGGTCGTCAATGGATACTGTCCGGTCAGAAGAGCCGCCCGCCAGGGCGTGCAGACCGGGATGTTGGAGACTGCCAGGTCGAAGACGACGCCCTCGTCGGCCATGCGGTCCATGTACGGCGTCCGCACCTGGCGGCTGCCGCCGAAGCCGGAGCTGCACCACCGGTGCTGATCGCTGAATACGAACACGATGTTTCTGGCGTGGTGTCCTGTCATGGATCGCTGACTCCGCAATACGGTGTTACGTTTCCAGGCCGCCGTTACGTGCGCCGGACCGCCCGGTCCAGCAACGACTTCAACGCAGGCGCAAGGTCAATTTCCCAAGCCGCCTCCCGGCCCGCGGGCGACATCTTCTTCCAGGTCTTCGCCAGGATTTCCACCAGTTTTTCATCACCTTGCTTTCTCGCGAACGCGGGCAGATAGTGCCGGAGAAACACCAGGCAGGCGACGTCCTCGAGGGTCTGCGCCTCGGGGTCGGATTTGAAGCGCTCCTTCCGGACGAGGGCCTTTACGCGGTCTACGAGGGCTTCGTCATAGCCGGCATCCCGCAGGATGGCGCCCGCGGTCTGGGCGTGGTACCAGGCCAGTTCCGTGCGCCACTGCCGGTAGCCGAGCCGGCCCACGGGAAAATCGCCGCGAGGTATCTTCCACCGCTGGATGTGCTGGCAGCGCACGGCCAGCCGCAGTGCTTCCGACGCGTCGGGCGCCAGGTCTTCAAGGCAGGCCGACATCCGCAAGCCGTACAGAAGCGCTTTCGGCATCGATCGGCCGTCGACTTCCTCGGATTCCGGATCGGCGCCATTCGCGGCGTCGATGCGTTCCATGGCCTCCGAAAATCGATCATGATCCATCAGTCAAGTCGCTTTCACTTTTCAGTCGCTTTCACCAAAAAGCCGCCGGATGATGATTCCGGCGGCTTTTTAGTAGTGGCATGAAGCGTTACGGGATCGTGTTTCAGGCGGACATGGCGAGCTGTTCGCTGTATTCCTGCGTCTCGAACGACCGCTCGGCCGGTTGGAAATCGATGCCGTGCCGGGCGCACAGCTTGCGCAGCTTGTTTACCGCACCGCCGATATGCTTTCCGCCCCGGCAGATCCCGAACAGGTGCTGGCTCACGACTCTGCGGGAGATGCCCAGGATCTCCGCGGTCTCCTGCTGGGTCTTCTGGTAGATGAAATACAGCACCACGACCTCGCACTGTTTCTGGGTCAGATACTGGGAGAGGAAATCGTAGACCGCGTCGGCCAGTTCGTCCACACGGTCTTCGCGCTGGTACCTGTGCACCCGATCCTCCCCCGTCTCGTACCAGATATTCGCTTCATTGGGATATTGCTCCAGGTCAACCTGGTCCAATCGGATTTCCCAGAATTCTGGATTATACATGAAGTGATTCTACCTCCGGTTCGAATCGTTAAAGGACAAAAAAAACACCGCGTGACGTAGGTCTCGCGGCTCCGGAGGACGTGCGTCAGTTTCCCTGATCGGGTCCGGGACTCAGGGAATGTCCCAACAACACTCCGGAGACGAGAACGGCGTGCCTGCGTCAGAGACGAAGGTCTTCGGACGCGCGATGGACCGCGCTGCAGGGAATCTTCATGCCATTTTGATCCCTCCTTTGGTGGGATTCAACCCGGGGAGGACGGTCGAAACGAACTGCTGTGGTCATCGAGCCGTCCATGGTTTCTGCGTGCTGTGTTCCCGCGGGTGCGACGACGGTATCTACATATATACATTACGGATGCACTTATATACACTCCGGATGCACTTTTTCTTCGATACAATCGCAAAAAATCGTAAAACGCAGGATCTGGTCCAATCAGGTTCCTGTCTGGCTAACGTCGAAGCCCCGATCCGGTTCCCTCGATCTGCGATTCCAGGTCGTCCCGGGTGAACCAGTTGAGCGGTCCGGGAATGGAACAGGAAAGCAAAGCGGCGGCGCGACCGTACTGCAGGGCGGATTGGGTGCAGTCCTCCAGGTAGCCGAGGAGAAATCCGGCCGCAAAGGCGCTCAGCGCCCCGTCGGTATCGACCGCCTTGATCACCTCCGTTCGCTCCTCATAGGTCTCTCCGGACGGGGAAACCGCGACGGCGGACCAGTCCGCGGCTCCCTCGGCGGTCAAGCGATGCTCCACGACGGCCGCGTGCTTCGAATCGAACCGGTTCCGTACCAGGTCGGCCGCCGCGGTCATCGGGCCTTTGAAACTCCAAATCGTCTCCAGGGTCCGCCGGGTCGTCACAAGGATGGCCGCGGTTTCCACGAGGCCGAGCACGGTACTGCCGACCACGGTGTCGAGACGCTCCCCTTCAGGCACATCCAGCAGGACGCTGACCGGGTCGTCCGCGGCCAGGGCAGCCCCGAGGGCGGATTCCAGCCGGCCGGCGTTCGCGGCATCGAGCATCGGCGCCGTGAGATCCAGGTGAAGGACGGCCCCGTCGCGGGCCGCCGTCCAGTCCTCCGCATCGGGAGGGGCATCACGAAAGGCGGTACTTTCCATGTCGTACCAGCACCGGGCCGGCCGGGGCGCGCTGCCCGTCTCGGCGTAGCAAAGCCCGGTGCGGCCCCCGGGCACGCGGACCACGTGCCGGGTGTCCACGCCGTGCTCCCGGACCTTGTTGACGAGTTTCATGCCCAGGGGCGTGTCGCCCACGGCGGAAAGCCAGGCCGTCCGCTGGCCAAGCCTCGCGAGACCGACCGCCGCCTCCAGCGCGCCACCTGACACGGCCGCGTCGAAGCCGCCGGCCTGCTCGAACCGCTCCCGACCCCGCGGGGTAAGGCGCAGATATCCCTCGCCCCAGGTCACGACGTCGTACTTTTTACCGCGCTTCCTCATGGCCTGCGCTCCCGCCCGTCCTCTTCGATGGACTCCAGGAATTTCAGCGACTTAAGCTCCCGCCCGTCGTCCATCTGGTACAGGTAGAAGGCGCGGATTGCGCGCTGGATTTCCCGCCGGGACGTCCCGACGGGTTTCAGCCGGGGCAGATGCTCCAGCGGCATTTCGCGCACACGGGACAGCAACCGGGTGGTGCCCAGGGAGAGCTGCATGGCCTCGCCGTCCTGCGCCTGGCAGTCCCGGCACAGGATTCCGCCCAGGGACGGACTGAACCGGACCGAGGCTTCCTCCGGGCGCTCCCCGCAACCCAGGCAGGCGGTGAACTCCGGACCGGTGCCGTAGACATCGGCAAATTCGATCTGAAAGCGCCAGAACAGCATTTCGCACGCGTCCGCGGACAGCCGGTCGATCGCTTCAAGCGTGCGGAAAATCAGTCCGAAGAGTTGCTCGCCGGGCTCTTCGCCGAGGACGAGCCGGTTCACCAGTTCACAGACGGCGCTGGCATAGGCCACCTTCGTCAGGTCTTCCCCGATTCGCTTGAAGTACGGCCCCGCCTCGACCTTCGAGAGATTTTGCAGTTCACGGTTCTCGCGATGGTTGTACGATACGGTGATCACGCGAAGCGGTTGGAGCGAGGACGCCATCCTGCTCTTCGGTCGCCGCGCCCCGCGGGCCACGAGCTTCACCTTTCCGAACGCCCGTGCGTATACCGTGACCAGGAGACTGGTATCCCCCAGCGGGATTCGATTCAGAACGATGGCTTCCGAGGATCGTATGGCCATGAGGAGGCCCGGTGGTTCCCGGGAGGAAACCGTTTCAGCGGTCTGGATCGGACGTCCTGGCTTCGGTGGAATCCGTTTCAGCGGAATCTACTTCGGCGGAAAACGTTTCCGCGGGGAATCGGTATATCAACTCGTCCTCCCGGACCATGCCGTGTTCCTCCCGGGCCCGCCTCTCCAACTCGAAGCGCGTTTGGTCGTCCGTCTCGGCATCGCCCTCCAGTAGTTCCAGTTCGCCGGTCAGCACGCGCTCCCGGGATTCCAGTTCCTTCAAGTCGGCCTGCAGCCGGGATCGCTGCTCCCTGAGTTTCCACATGTTGTACCAGCCGTAACTGCCGCCGATATAGACGTAGCCGAACACGACGGCGATCACGCCGAGGACGATCCACCTCAGCCGGGTCCGCTTCCGGGGCCGCCGCCGCCCGGCCGCAAACGCCCTCGAGGCATCGGATTCCGCCGAGGCATCGGACGCCCTCGAGGCATCGGATTTGAAAGGCCCCTTATCGGTCATGGGACGTGCTCCGCCTATGAAGCCCGGCGCAGGACGGACCGGCCCGCGTACCTGGCCCGGTCGCCGAGTTCTTCTTCGATCCGCAGCAGCTGGTTGTACTTCGCGGTCCGCTCGGAACGGCAGAGGGAACCTGTCTTGATCTGGCCGGCCGATTTAGCCACCGCGATGTCCGCGATCGTCGTGTCTTCCGTTTCCCCGGACCGGTGGGAGATTACTGCCGTGTATCCCGATGACTGCGCCATGTCGATGGCTTCGAAGGTCTCCGTCAGCGTGCCGATCTGGTTGATCTTGATCAGAATGCTGTTGGCGACGCCGCTTCGGATGCCCCGGGAAAGCCGGCCGGTGTTCGTCACGAAGAGGTCGTCGCCGACGAGCTGCACCTCATCGCCGAGCCGGTCGGTAAGCCGCTTCCACCCGTTCCAGTCGTCCTCCGCCACGCCGTCTTCGATGGAAACGACGGGATACCGGCCGGCCAGGTCCGCATAGTATTCGATCAGCTCCTCCGCGGTTTTCTCGGGCCGGGCTTCCGCTTCCAGCCGGTATATGCCCTGTTCGTGGAACTCCGAGGCCGCTGCGTCGAGGGCGATCGCCACGTCGGCGCCCGGCTCGTAACCGGCGTCGGAAATGCCCGACATCAGCATCTCGACGGCCTCCGCATTCGATGAGAGGTCCGGGGCGAAACCGCCTTCGTCGCCCACGGAGGTCGCGTACCCGTTTTTCAGGAGCACCGCCTTGAGGCTGTGGAAGACCTCGGCGCCCATGCGCAGTGCTTCGGCGAAGGTGGAAGCGCCCACGGGCATGATCATGAACTCCTGCAGGTCGACGTTGTTGTCGGCGTGGGATCCCCCGTTGAGGATATTCATCATGGGGACGGGGAGCATGCAGGCCCGGTCGCCTCCGAGGTACCTGTACAACGGCAGGCCGGCCGCCTCCGACGCCGCGCGGGCCACCGCCAGCGACACGCCTAGAATGGCGTTGGCGCCGACGACGTCCTTGTTGTCCGAACCGTCGAGTTCGATCATGGCGCGGTCCACCCCGGCCAGGTCGGTTCCGTCCCGGCCTCGCAGCGCCGCGGCGATTTCATCGTTGACGCTGGCGACGGCGCCGAGCACGCCTTTGCCGAGGTAGCGCGAACCGTCGCCGTCACGGCGCTCGTGCGCCTCGAGGGCGCCCGTCGAAGCGCCCGACGGGACAATCGCCCGCCCGAAGGCGCCGCAGGACAGCCGCACCTCGGCCTCGACCGTGGGGTTCCCCCTGGAGTCCAGGATCTCTCGACCTCGAATGGAAACGATATCTGTCATGCGGTTACTTTCCGTGTCGCGGTCCGGACGCAATTCACTGCTTCAACCGCTCCATATGTTAACGGCTCCGGGCCATGCGTCAAGGACAAGAAGGAAAGCGTCACGGCGACTGTTCTTCAGGCGTCTGAAGTTCCCTGAGCTGGCGGGTCACCCGGGCCAGTTCGATCAGCATTTCCTCCATGCGCGCCGCGTATTCCCCGGGGTCTTCCTGTTCCTTCCGGGCTCTGAGCTCGTCTATACTCCAACGCAGATCCTCCATGCGCGCCTGCAGCGCCTGCCCTCCAGGCGTAACGGTCCCGGCGGCGGCTTCCGGTCCGCCTGGACCGCGTCCGAAGTATATCCTGCCGGCCAGCGTCCCGTCCGTACCACCGGGTCCCGGTTCCCGGGTACCCCTACCGTCGCCGTTGTCGTCCAGCAGGGCGTGCTCGGTTGCCAGCAGCCCCTGGCCGTCGTACCACTCCGCGGTCTTGTTCCTCGCATAGACAAAGGACTCCAGTACGGAGACCCGTCCGTCCTTGTCCAGGTCTCCCGCCTGAGCTTTCAGCGCGTCGAGCAGGTGCTCCGGGAAGACCGTGGACAGCCGTTCGGCGCCGCTTTTGGTCGCCGTTACGATCACGCGGCCCGGACCGGTGAGCGCGTCGATGAAAGGCGCGCTGGAACTCGCGCCGTTCACCACGACCGTGTACCGGGCCTCGATCTCGCCGAGCGCGTCGCGAAGCGTGTCCGCCGTCAGGTCGGGGCCGGGTATGTTCAATCTGGGGCCCGTGCCCGTGGCGCTGCCATGGCCGATCAGCAGGACGAACAGATCGTCGCCGGGACGCACCAGGCGCGCAAGCTCGGCCAGGACGGCGCGGATCTCCTCGAGCGTGGACTTCACGGCCGGGGGGCCGCCTGCGGCGTCAGGATCCTCGACCAGCAGGTACAACCGGTCTTCCGGGAAACCATGTTCGACCTTCAATACCTCGAAGAAGCCGCGCGCCCAGGTCAGATGCTGGTCCACGTACTTCTGTTCGCCGCCGAGACCCGCGATCACCAGTCCGTATCGCACGCCCGACGATGGACCCGCGTGCTTCTTGTCCTGAGGACCGGCCGCATGAGCCCTTTCCGTAGCCGGACGGGCCGCAGGTTGCAGCGAGTCGGCCGCTGGGCGCGGAGGACCGGCCGCATGAGTCGGCAACCACACGGCCGGCACCAACCCCGCGGACAGCAGGCAAGCGGCCAGCAGGGAAGCGGTCATGCCCTTTGCCAGGCAGACCATGCCCATCACGACAGTCCTTTCTGGCGTCTCAGGAACCATTCGGCGCTCAGGAAGAGCAGTATGGCCGCGAACAGGAAGGGGGCGTCCCGCAGGTCCCTTTCGCGGATCGAAGTAGCCGTATCCTCGACGGGCTCGATCAATTCCGTGAGCTGTCCCGCATCGGACAGGGGCAGGTACACGCCGCCCGTGGACGCCGCGAGCCTTTCGAGTTCTTCCCGGCGAAGCCCCGCGTTCGTGAATTCGGTGGCCGATGGCGCCACGGTAAACCCGGTCTGATCGCGCAGCAACTCGCCATCCCCGGAACGGACCGACACCTCCACTTTGTGCATTCCGCCCAGTGAGGGCCGGAACTCGCCCCCGTACATTCCGCTCTTTCCCAGGGCCCGCTCGAGCCGCACGGCCTCCGTGCGGCCGGCGGGGCCCGTTACGTCGGCCCACACTTCGGCGCCGTCCACCGGTTCGAATTCCGGGTCGAACAAGCGGCTTTCGATGACCACCGGCTCGTGTCCGCCGTAGTTCGTCCGGTCCGTGGCGACCGATACCCGCCCGGGGGCGTACAGGGCGGTCCAGCGGACCATCTGGCGCCAGAACCGTTCGTGCGACTGATCTTCCGACGGAAGATGCATCTGCCAGCGCCACGTGCTGAAACCGGTAAAGGCCATGGATCGCCCTCTTCCGTAACGCTGAACCGCCAGGATCACGTTCGACCCTTCCAGCGCGTCCGCCATCGGGTCGATCGCCAGCACGGCGGCACCGGGTTTCGCACCTCCGATCCGGTTGTAACCGATCAGTTCCGGCAACTCGCTCCAGATCGTATTGTTTTCTTCCCGGGTAGACCCGAAACGGAGCAGAGGATGGTCGATCCCTTCCGCGTCCGGTTCAAGGAGAAAAGCGTGGTCGACGATGCCCATGGCCCAGTCTTCGCCGGTGAGCCGAACCGGCAGCACGTCCTCGATCGGCGTTCCCGCGTACCCGCCTTCCCGGAAGGAACTCAGTCCGCCCATCATCAGGAAGCCGCCGCCGCGGTCACTCACGAAGGCCTCGGTGAGCCGCAGCTGCTCGGGCGTGAACCAGTCCGCCTCGATATCCCCGAAAACGACAGCGTCATAGGCAAACAGCTCCTCGCGGCTCCTGGGGTACCCCGCCGTCAGTTCCTGCTTCGGATCCCGGATGCCCTGGCGGTAGATCCTTCCGTCCGGTGAGATCCGGACTATCGAGACCAGATCGATCCTGGGGTCTTCCTCCAGGGCTCTTCGAATGAACTTGAACTCCCTCCGGGGATATCCCTCCACGTAGAGGACCCGTCCGGTTTTCGACCGGTTGTCCAGCAGGAAGGCCTGCGCGTTGTTCTCCGCGATGGTCTCCGCGTTCTGCGGAGCGACTTCGGCCGAATATTCGAGAATGCCCGGCGATTCCGGCGAGAGAAACACCTGGACCCGCTGGATGTCGCCGTCCCCGCCCAGGCGCACCGGCACCGTCTCGACCACGCGACCGCCCTCCCTGATGTTCAGGTCGACGGACCGGCCCGAATACCCCGAACTGCGAAGGGTGACGACGAGGTCGGTTATGGTACCCTCCGTGACCCTGTCCGAGGCGGCTACCTTGAGAATCTCCACGTCCCGGTCGATCCGTTCCCGGCCTACGCCCACGGCATGGACCGGCGTGTCCTGCGATGCGAGGTACGCGGCCGCGTTGGCCAGCTTGTCCGTACCCGTGCCCGTATTGTCCGCGCCGTCGGTCACCAGCACCACGGCGGCCACGGGCAGGTCCCTGAACTCGCCGGCGGCCTGTGCGAGCGCGCCCGCCATGTCCGTCGCGGTCCCGGAAGCTTCCAGCTCTCCGATACCCGGGACCCGTTCGGTCCGGTCCGCGAACCGGTAGGACCTCAGCCTGAACTGTGCGGCGAGTTCTTCGAGCAGTCCATCATCCCCGAACCGGCGCTTCACCGCTTCCACGCGCGAAAGGCCTTGCGCCGCGTCCTGGATGCCCATGCTCCCGGAGTCGTCGAACAGCATCAGGAGGAAACCCCGGCGGGGCGAGACCTCGGACGACACGATGACGGGTTCCATGAGACAGAACACGACCAGCAACAGGGGCAGTATCTTCAGCCCGGTGAGCAGGGATTTCATCGGCGTAGAGGTCGCCACGGGCATGCGGCGGTAGAACAGGACGACAAGCCCGGCCACGGACAGGGCGAAAAGGACGATGACCCAGAAAGGGATCGTGGTTCTGAATGACAGGTGCTCGGACGCCCCGATCAGGCCGAGCGCGTAAAGGAACGTATCGATCACGGTGTTTACCAGGTGGGGTTACCATCGAACGGGAAGCGACGGTCCGGCCGGGCAGCCCGCCAGGGAGCGCCGCCGGCCCCGTATAGACATCGGTATTGAAAAGGTAAACGGGCGGAACTGTCAATACAAATAAGGCGTCCGGCGTGCCGGAGCAGGCTATGCTGGAAGTGCCGTCGGATGCCGCAGAAAGACCGGCCTGAAAGCCCTTGACAGCGCGGGGGAGCATACCTAATTTCCCCGAACCGCCTGTGGCGCGGGGAAGGCCCGGAGACGCGCAACAGAGTCCGCAATGCCCACGACGAAAGGAGTCGCGATGAAACGGATCATACCGGTGATTGCCGCCTGCTTCGTGATGACGGTCCTGGTCGACGCAACCGTGGACGCCCAGCGCACCCCCCAGAACGTCCAGGTCCTGACGGATCTCTCGACCCGGGATATACGCGAATACATGAAGTCGGTCAGCAGCGGCATCGGGGAAAAGTGCGACTACTGCCACAATCTGAAAGACTACGCCAGCGACGAAAAGGAAACGAAACTTATCGGCCGCGAGTTCATCAGGCTCGTGGAGCAGGTCAACGAGCAGGTGACGGCCATCAACAGCAACGTCATGAAGAAGGAAGACCTGCAGCTGGTAACCTGCTACACCTGCCATGCCGGTGAACTCACCATCATTTCCGAAGAGTAGGCATCCTTCGCTTTTCGCAACCTTCGAACCAGACGGGGTCAGACAGACGTGACAAGATACGCGGCGATCCCATTGCTGATGGGCCTCGTCCTGGCGCCCTTTACATCGGCATCGGCCCAATCACAGGAAGGCGCCTTCGAAGGCAGCCTCGACTTCAGCGTGGCGTTCAGCGGCGGCAACATGCAGGAACGTGCCCAGGTCACCATGCTGGTGCCCGAGTCGTACACCCTCTACATCAAGGGCGGCCAGACCAAGATCCTCATGCGGGGCGGCATGATCGGCCTGACGATGGGTGAAGTCATCATTGACGGCTCGTCGGGCCGCGGATTCGTCATCAGCCACATGAACAGCAAGGCCTACGAGATCGTCGCGGACCCGAACCTGAAAGAGCGGGCCGCGCCGGTCATCGTCGACGAGAACGAAACGACCGTCATCGCCGGCTACGAATGCAGGAAGTACAGAATCACCCGGGCCAATCCTTCCGGCGCGATGACCCAGTACATGTGGGTCACCGACGCGATCCAGCTGGACCTGGCCGCTTCCCTCGGAAACGCGTTGAAGGACAGCATGCCCTTCTGGACCGAGGGCCTGTCCGGATTCCCGCTGCGGATCACCACGTCCTTCCCCGGGACGGCCATGTCCATGACCCTGACCGCGACCGACGTAAAACCCCACGTCGTCGACCCGTCCATATTCGTCGTCCCGGCCGGTTACGCCATCGAGGCCATCAACCCGGGGCAGCTTTTCGGAAGATGACGCGGGCCGCCCAGCCTGATTCCACGGTAAACGCGTGAACGGGGCGTGGCCCCGGCGCCGGGAGTCGTCATGAAAATCGCATCCGTCGATCAGTTCTTCCCCCGTCACCGGACTCGCCTCGTCAGGATCACCACGGACACGGGCCTTGAAGGCTGGGGAGAGTCCACCCTCGAAGGGAAGCCCGAGAGCGTGGAAGGCGCGGTGCGTGAGCTTGCCGACTATCTCCTCGGCAAGGACCCGCTGCGCATCGAGCATCACTGGCAGCACATGTACCGCTCGGCCTTCTTCCGCGGCGGCGCCATCCTCATGACCGCCCTGTCCGCCCTGGACCAGGCGCTCTGGGACATCGCCGGCAAGCATTACGGCGTTCCCGTCTACAAGCTGCTCGGCGGCGCCGTGCGGGACCGCATCCGCGTCTACGCCCACTGGGGCATCGGCAACCTGTCCGAGGAAACCCAGGCCGCGGCCCGGGACCGGCTGGACATGCTGCTGGAGAGCGGGTACACGGCCTTCAAGACCGGCCCCGGCGGCAAGTGGCGGGGCCATGAGCCACCGGCGGTCATCGACGAGTTCGTCGAATGCGCTTTTCTCATGCGGGAATGGGTGGGGCCGGACGTGGAACTCGCCTTCGATTTCCACGGGAAGATGACCCCCGCCCTGGCCATCGAGATCTGCCACGAGATCAAGGACATGCGGCCCATGTTCGTGGAGGAGCCGGTGCCGCAGGAGAACGTGGACGCCCTCAAGCTCGTATCGGACCACGTCACCTTCCCCATCGCCACGGGCGAGCGGCTGCTGAGCCGCTGGGAGTTCCGCCAGGTCTTCGAGAAGCAGGCCGCGGCCTACATCCAGCCGGACGGATCCCACGCCGGCGGCATCACCGAACTGAAGAAGATCGCCAACATGGCCGAGGTCTACTACATCCACGTGCTGCCCCACTGCGCCATCGGGCCCGTGGCTTTCACGTCCTGCATGCACGTGGACGCCGTGATCCCGAACTTCCTCGCCCAGGAACAGGTGGACTGGGCACTCGGCGGGGACATCCTGAAGGAGCACTGGAAGGTCGTCGACGGCCATATCGAACTGTCCGACAAGCCCGGGCTGGGCATCGAGATCGACGAGCAGGCGATCCGCGAACGGGCGCCGTACCGGGAGGAACTGGGCGGCGAGCATTTCTACGACTCGGACGGCAGCGTGGCGGACTGGTAACCCGGCGGACTGGGCGGACGCAGCGCTTTCCGGCCGATCATGCGGGCCAGGCGGACTGGTAACCCGGCGGACTGGTAGCCTGAAGAGACGGGGAGATTCCATGTTGAGAATCGTACTCGCATTATCGTTCCTGCTGTCGGCGCCGGTCCTGATGTCCGGCTGCGCGCAGTCTCCGGAACCGGCCTCTCTGATCGTCCGGGACGCCCGCATCTGGACCGGGCAGTCCGGGCAGTCCGGGCAGCTCTGGGCCGAGGCCCTGGCCGTATCGGAAGACCGCATCCTGGCGGTGGGTACGAACGACGAGATGGACGCCCTGGCCGGCGACGGGACGCGGGTAATCGAGGGCGGCGGGCGTTTCGTGACGCCCGGTTTCATCGACGCCCACGTGCACTTCATATCGGGCGGGTTCAACCTCTCGTCCGTCCAGTTGCGGGACGCGCCGACGCCGCAGGTGTTCATCGACCGCATCGCCGAATTCGCCCGGGGCCTGGAACCCGGAGTATGGATCCTCGGCGGCGACTGGGACCACGAGCAGTGGGGCGGCGAGCTTCCCCGGCGGGACTGGATCGATTCGGTGACGACGGACAACCCGGTCTGGGTCAACCGGCTCGACGGGCACATGGCCCTGGCGAACACGGCCGCGCTGACTGCCGCCGGCGTGACGAAGGATACGGAGGGGGTCGAAGGCGGCACCATCGAACGCTACGAAGACGGCGAACCCGCGGGCATCCTGAAGGACAACGCCATGTACCTCGTGGGCCGGGTCGTACCCGATGCGCCGGACGAGCTGAAGGACCGCGCCCTGGATTCGGCGATGGACTACGTGGCGGCCCAGGGGGTCACGTCGGTCCACGACATGGGCTCGTGGAGCAACGTGGCGGTCTTCGAGCGGGCCCGGTCCGAGGACCGGATGAAGACGCGGATATACGCTGCTATACCGCTTTGGGACTGGCAGACGCTCGAGGCGCGGGTCGACTCGACCGGCCGGGGGGACGAATGGGTCCGACTCGGCGGCCTGAAGGGCTTCGTGGACGGTTCGCTGGGATCGCACACGGCTGCCTTCATGGAGCCTTTCACCGACGCGCCGGACGACCGGGGCCTGTTCATCAGCACCAGCGAGGACCTGTACGCGTGGACCTCCGGGGCCGACAGGGCCGGCCTGCACGTGATGGTCCACGCCATCGGCGACCGGGCCATCCGGGTTCAGATGGACATCTTCGAGCGCGTCGCGGCCGAGAACGGTCCCCGGGATCGGCGCTTCCGGATCGAGCACGCCCAGCACATCGACCCGGACGATATGGCGCGGTTCGCCGCCCAGGACGTGATCCCCAGCATGCAGCCCTACCACGCCATCGACGACGGCCGGTGGGCCACAAAAGTCATCGGTCCGGAGCGGATCAAGACGACCTACGCCTTCCGGTCGCTGCTGGACACCGGCGCGCGGCTCGCCCTGGGCAGCGACTGGTCGGTTGCGCCCGCAACGCCGATTGAGGGGATCTACGCCGCGGTCACGCGTCGCACGCTGGACGAACTGAACCCCGATGGATGGGTGCCCGAGCAGAAGATCACGGTGGAAGAAGCCCTGCGCGGATACACGCTGGACGCGGCCTACGCCTCCTACGAGGAGGACATCAAGGGATCGCTGGAACCCGGCAAGCTCGCGGACTTCGTGATCCTGGACCGCGACCTGACCGCCATCCCGCCGCAGGAAATCAGGGACGCGAAAGTAGACCTGACGGTCGTAGGCGGAAAAATCGTCTATGAACGGTGACGGCATCGGGTACACCAGGACGTGGCAGGCGGCGCCCGCCGAACCGTTCGGGGAACGCCAGCCTGCGGAGGGCGAGATTCACGTCTGGAGGGCGGCCGTCGATCTGCCGCAGGACCGGGTCGGGGAGCTGGAGCGTTTCCTGGCGGCCGACGAACTCGGTCGGGCGAAGCGGTTCCTGGTGCGCAGCGCGCGGGACCGGTATACGGTTGCGCGGACCGTCCTTCGCAACCTCCTTTCCCGCTATGTCTCCGCCGCGCCTGCCGACCTGCGCTTTCATTATACCGAATACGGCAAGCCGGAACTTGCCCACCCGGCGACTTCGATCCGGTTCAACGTATCCCATTCCCACGGCCTGGCCGTATACGCGGTCACGGCGGGTGTGCCGGTGGGGATCGATGTGGAGTACCTGCATCGCCGCGCGACCATGGACCGGCTGAAGATCGCCCACCGCGTTTTTTCCGACCGGGAGTACAACGAGCTGGCGTCCATGCCCCGTTACCGGCGCGACGAGGCCTTCCTGGCCTGCTGGACGCGGAAGGAGGCCTTCGTCAAGGCCATCGGCCAGGGCCTGTCCTGCCCCCTCGATCAGTTCGACGTCTCCGTCGACCCAAACGATCCGCCCGAATTGCGGGCCACGCACTGGGACCCTTTGGAGTCGGACCGCTGGTCCATGGCGTCCGTCGATCCTGGTCCGGACTACATCGGGGCACTGGCCGTGCCGGCCCGGAACCTGAAGATCACCCGATGGCAGTGGGACCACGACCAGGCCAGCGTAAACTGATCGAACCTGCGAAGTCCCGTCAAGGCTGACCGGAACATCCCAGTGAGGAGCGCCCATGTCCGACAAATTCTGCCCGCTGAACCTGTCCCCGGAGGAACTCATCGAGTACACGCCGGACTGGGACGGCGAACGCTTCCCGGACGGACGGCCCAAAGTGCCGGACGGGATCATCGAGCGGATGAAGAACGTCTCCATCACCCAGGCCTGGGGCGTGATGCGCGGCGCGGGCTACGAACACCAGTACGAGGGCGGCTGGGCGCAGACTCATCCCGGCAAGACGCTCGTGGGCCGGGCGCTGACGGCCATGTACATGCCCCGGCGGCCGGCCATGCGCACGGTGATGGAGACGAAAGGCGCCGACGCCGGCTGCATCGGCGACCAGATCTCCTGGCCCATCGACATGCTCGTTCCCGGCGACGTCTACGTGGCGGACACCTACGGCAAGGTGGACGAGGGGCCCATCATCGGCGACAACCTGGCCACGGCCATCTACGCCAACTCAGGCAACGGCGTGGTCTTTGACGGGTCGGTACGGGACCTGGAAGGCATCGAGGAACTGGAGGATTTCGCCTGCTTCGTCCGGGGCTGGCACCCCTCCTACGCCTCGCCCACGATCATGCTCCTGGGCGTCAACACCGCGGTGCGCATCGGCCAGGCCACGGTCATGCCCGGCGACGTCGTCCTGGGCAAGCGCGAAGGCGTCGTCTTCATCCCGCCCCACCTCGCGGAGACCGTGGTGAAGACCTCCGAACTCGTCCAGCTGAGGGATATGTTCGGCAAGCAGCGGCTGCGGGAGGGGAAATACACGCCCGGCCAGATCGACGACCGTTGGACGGACGAGATGGAGGTGGATTTCTCGGAATGGCTGGAAGGCCACATGGACGAACTGCCGGTCCCGAAGTCGGCCATCCAGGACCTGCTGAAGGAACGGACGTGGTGAGGGAGAACGGACGTGGTGAGGGAGACTACGTCAGGCACTCACTTTCGGCCTGCGCTCAAAAGCGAATTCCATGATGTTCGCGTTTTCTTCCGCGTGTTCGATGGTCATTGAGACGAGATTGCCCTCTTCATCAAGGTCCATGTAGACGTTCTCGGACATCTCCTGCGTCTCCACCGCGGCACTATCCAGGAATACGATGTGCAGCGTGTCCGTATCTTCAAAGTAGATGATCTTCATCTTGAAACCTTCCTGATAGAACTATTTCGATACACACTTAGTTCATTGCTTGACACAATCCCAGTCCTAAACAATGTTATGCCGTTATTGACTCACGTCGACAACACAGTCTTACCGTTTAGTGCTGGGGGGTATTTCAATGCCGAATAGTAACGATCGTGAACCTGGGTTCTTAACTCAGATCGGCGAAGATATTGGTGAAGAAAAGGAAACCAGTGCGGTAGATGCGATCACGAATTTGATACAACCGGATCAGTATGTCGGCGATTTACTCTCATTAGACTATGAGTCCGCCGACATACTCATCCACGACAGCCATAGAGTCAGGGTAAATGGTATTCCTTTCGGCTGTCTGCTTATCGCAAGCAGAATCACACCCGATGGACTTACCACAAACGATCCGGGTGACAGCCGTGCTTCCCTACTGCTATTAAGAGTGTCTGGAAACACAAGACTTAACTCGGACATAGACTTAAACAAAGCCAGGTTTGAAATCGTACAACGGTCTAACGATACTGAACGTAACTATGACGATGCTAGGCAAACCGACCAATTCACATTAAACCTCCTCCGTTACACTGGAGTTCGTTGTCGGATTTTGGGTACGTTTAGGGTTTTTCGTTCAGACCAGAATGAAGAATGGCAGCTACATTTTGGTGCTGATATCGACAACTTCTATGCTGGCCAAGGGATGAAAATATACAAGCCTAACGGTGATGCATTGAAGACAATCGTTAACTTTCGAAGTAGCACAACAATTCAGAATAACAAGTCGCGAATTGGCCGTCTACGCTACTCGGCTTCGAATAAAGACGATCAAACACCAGAATCTGTACCGATTGAAATAGCAGCCGATGACTTTATTGCTCAACGTACCGCGCTTTTTGGAATGACACGAACAGGTAAGTCAAATACCACGAAGACGATCGCATCTGCTTTATTCAATCTACGACAGGCGGATTCCAAAACCTGTGTTGGTCAGTTGATTTTCGACCCAAACGGTGAATACGCTAATGACAATCCCCAAGACCAGGGTTGTATTCGCAACTTGAAGTACACGAGTCCAGAATACATCGACGATGTGCATACATACGGTTCATTTAGTCACCCATACGATGAAGATCGCCATATAACTAAATTTAACTTCTACGGCGAAAACGAGCCAACTTCACTACCTTCCAGTAAGGATGTGCTTGATGACGCACTGCGAACGCTCTTACAGGGAAAACAAATAATCAATGACGCGTTAGCTGAAGAGACAGCAGGATACATAAAGGCGTTCTGTAACGCGGACTTGTCCACAACAGAAGAGCACGTAATTAACTACGGCGAATACACACGATTACGACGACGCCTATTCGTGTATCGCTGTATTCTGGCAGAATCGGGATTCGAGCATACCGGAACTGCAAATGCTAGAGGATTATTCAAAGCGGACCTCAGAAATCTGATGGGTAATTCGGAGGACCTAAAACAGTATGTACACTTACTCAATAATGGTGAAATGGAGTGGGAGGTCGCCGGTAATTTCATAAAAGCATTTGCTCAATGGGTAAAAGAATCAGCATTCAACGCATTTGATACTGCTTATGCTATAGATCATGATGGGCGGAATTGGAGCGATCCGCACCTTCTGGGACTTCTCAAATTCTACGACGATACTCGTGCACGCTCAATTACCCAAAATACACGAGTATGGCATGATCTGAGTTCTACTGCGGATTATGCTGATACCATTGTCGAGCAAGTCCGAGACGGAAAGCTTGTAATAGTTGATCAGCTTCTGGGAGATCCTGCGATGAATCGCCAAGCTGCTGAGCGGATCGCACGTAGGTTGTTCCAAGAACAGCAGCGGTCCTTCAGCCAACCGAAAATCGACCCTGATACCAATGAAATTGTTCAGCCGCCACCAGTTATCGTATACGCGGAGGAAGCCCATACGTTGCTTCCCAAAGCGAGTGAAGATGACAGTAACAACATCTGGGCTAGAATTGCCAAGGAAGGTGCTAAATTCAACATTGGCATGGTATACTCTACCCAAGAACCGTCATCATTACAGACTAACATTCTGAAGAACACCGAGAACTGGTTTATTGCTCATCTAAACAACACAGATGAAACAAAACAAGTCAGTAAATTCAACGACTTTGATGACTTCACAAGTAGTATTATCAATGTTGCCGAAGCCGGGCTAATTAAAGTAAGGACCCGGTCAAGCTATTATACGATTCCAGTCCACATGGACCTATTCGAAGCACCCACTGCACCAGAGAATGTGGACAATCAAGAAACAGTTAGCGATTCCAGTACAGACGATGATAGGTAGCATCACTATCTGGGAATAATACCATGCCGTATGTCAATGAAAGAGCGACGGGAGACTCATTGTGGCGACTCGAAGAAAACGAGAGTGTCCGTCAATTTAAGGGGGTAATTCGAACTCGAGATCCTCAGGAAAACCAAGATTTTCCATCTGTCGTGTCTCCTCCACGTAGGCAAAAGGTGATACGAAGGATCATAGCAATTGATGGGTCATCCGTAACAATGAGAGTGCAGAATGGATTCCCTAAAGCCGAGGCAGCATTGTTTAACGCTGCTGTAATTGTGATCAAAATTGATGAACTGCTGAACTTCGAAACCGAACGTATCCCTAGTCCCAGACAACTTCGTGATCTCGAAAAAGTCTATACCATGAGTGCGGTTCTTCCTGGACCCAATGTCACTGGTACTTCGAAGGAGGATGACACACCAAAAAAGTTCTTTCGTTCAACCGTTTGCAAAGAAATGAAC
>VXWP01000044.1:0-2822 GCA_009835325.1 Gemmatimonadota bacterium
ACCCGTACGTTTACAATAACTTTCGTTTTTCGCGGCACGCCGGCAACGGGCTAATGTGGGTAATTTGCGCCATCTTCCCGGACCCTGTCGGAACAAAAAACCTATTGACATATTCCGCCATTAACTAAACATTAGTTTTGTACATATTTCATAACTTTCAACCGTGCAGGATCCGAACATTCCTGCATGGTTTATGCCGTCCGGAGGACGGAGAAAGGCTTTTCTCATGACCGTCTCCAACATTCCCCAGTGCTGCGGCCAGTCCATGTTTCTCGTGACCGGCGATCGTCCCTACTGGAGCTGCCCGTTGTGCGGAAACCGGCGGGAACGCGAAGGAACCGCTATTTCACCAGGCGGGAACGGGTGCGAGCACCCGGTTGAACCGGAATCCGGCGGGAATCAGGCCGAAAACCCCGATGACCAATCCAGGGTTTCGGACCCCGTTACGGACTACGAGCCGAGGTGCTGGAAGTGCGGCCGCATGCTGGGCAAGTACATCTCCCGCCCCTGGAGCATCCGGTGTCGCAGGTGCAAGGCAAACAACCAGGCACAATGAAAGGAGCTTTAGCGACCATTACAGAAAAAAGGAAGCAAATCGCGTTTTTTTGAAAAACCCGCTTGACAGTTATGCTATACACACGTATAGTACTGTCATGCTGCCCGTGCCAGGAGCGCGGGCGTCACTGAAAACCGCATCAGAATACCCTCGCGTCCCCTAGCGGACCCGCACCCCGCGGACCTTCAAGCGTCCCCGTGCCACTTCTGATCCACCTACGGCACGGGGATTTTTTATGTCCTTTCCCGAAAAATCGACTCGCTCGAACACACGGCCGGCGGCGCGCCTGGAAGCGATACGCGACTGGGCGCTCGCCCGCTGCATCGCGCTTTTCACCGCTCTACCGGGCTCGAGGCATGAGCCGGAGAAAGTCAAAATGCCCGAAAACATCTCAGTCTGGATCGTCGTCGTCGGCGTCCTGACCGCACTCTGGATTTTCATCTTCAAGTTCATCGCTCCCTTTGTCGACCGCATGACCATGCGCGAGGTCCGCCTGTCGAAGATCGAACGGGACATCGAGAACCTGACCGCCAAGATCGATCTGATCTACGAGGTCGTGCTCGACCGGCACAGGGAGCAGGAATGATGGGGCATCGGCAATCGTATCGTTCACCGCAGTACACAAAAGTCTTCCCTCCCCGAAGTCTGCGCCCCTCGACGCGAGGGAGGGAAGACGAGGAGATTTGCACATGAAATCATGGCCGTATTTCCCGAACCAGGTCCTTTCCTCGCCGGACACCGGAAGGCACGAGATGGACGAGCGCTTCATGCTCCGTCTTGTGCTGCTGCGCCAGGAGCTCGGATTCCCGCTCATCATCACCTCGGCGTACCGGTCGCCGGCGCACAACGCGAAGGTGGGGGGCCGTCCGCGTTCAGCGCACCTGGCCGGGCGGGCCGTGGACATCGCAATCTCGGGCGACAAGGCGCACCGGCTCGTCCGCATGGCGCTCCTGTTCGGATTCACCGGCATCGGCATCCGGCAGCGGGGAGATTTCCGAAGCCGCTACGTGCACCTCGACGATCTCGACAAAGCGCCGGGCATACCCCGTCCGGCAATATGGAGCTATTGACCACCCGGAACGGACGAGGGTCCGGCCGGAAACACTCATCCACCAACGGATGCACACCATGAAAGGAAATGTCATGTTTCGCGTACTACTGACTCTTCTACTGCTCGCGACCGGACCGGGACAGGCCGCGCGCGGGGCAGTGCCAGGGTCTCCCTTCGACCCGGCGCCTCCGCAGAACCAGGCGCCGGAAACGGTGGACTACATCGACGTCGGGACGCTGTACGTCGGAGGCTCCTCGGCGACGGTCAACGCCTCTTCGTACTTTTCAGATCCCAATGACGACACACTCACCTATTCTGTGAACAACCCGAGTCCGTCGATCGCCACGGTGAGCATATCGGGAAGCACGGTCACGGTCGCACCTGTCGCGGTCGGCACGACGGGCAAGATCGTCGTCACGGCCGAGGATCCGGGCGGCCTCACCGCCACCCAGGACTTCAATGTCACCGTGGAGAACGCCCCGCCGCCGAACAGGGCGCCCACGGCCGTGGGGTCCATCTCCAATGTAACGCTGCGGGTGGGAGGTTCCTCGGCCACGCGAAGCGTATCGGGCAAGTTCTCCGATCCGGATGGTGATGCCCTTACCTATTCGGTAAACGACCCGGACACGTCGATCGTCTCGGTGAGCATCTCGGGAAGCACCGTCACGATCGCGCCCGTGGCCGCCGGCACGACGGGCAAGATCATCGTCACGGCCAGGGACCCGGGCGGCCTGACCGCCACACAGGACTTTACAGCCACCGTGCGGAATCCTCCTCCGCCACCGCCACCTGTGGTTAACCGGGTCATCGTGAACCCGACAACACCGTCGATTCAGGAGGGCGCGACCCAGCAGTTCTCAGCGACCGCCTATGATTCGAACAACATGGTGATCACGGGCAAGACCTTTACCTGGACGAGCAGCGACACCTTGGTCGCTACCGTCAGCGCCTCAGGTCTGGCTACGGGTAAGGACACAGGTTCCACGACAATTAGAGCATCTGTAAACAGAGTTTCCGGCACGGCGACATTGACTGTGACCGAGCCCCCTCCACCACCTCCTCCTCCGCCCCCGGTGGTGCACCGGGTCACCGTGACCCCGGAAACGCCGTCGATCGCGGTGGGTAAAACGCAGCAGTTCACTGCTACTGCCTATGATTCGAACAACGTGGTAATCACGGGCAAGACCTTTACCTGGACGAGCAGCGACACCTCGG
>VXWP01000044.1:2832-17691 GCA_009835325.1 Gemmatimonadota bacterium
AACAACGTGGTAATCACGGGCAAGACCTTTACCTGGACGAGCAGCGACACCTCGGTCGCTACCATTAGCACCTCGGGCCTGGCTACGGGTAAGACCGCGGGTGTCACGGCGATTACCGCAGAAGTGGACGACACGTCCAACGCAGTGAGACTGACGGTGACCAAGCCTCCACCACCTCCTCCGCCGCCCCCGGTGGTGCACCGGGTCACCGTGACCCCGGAAACGCCGTCGATCGCGGTGGGTAAAACGCAGCAGTTCACTGCTACTGCCTATGATTCGAACAACGTGGTAATCACGGGCAAGACCTTTACCTGGACGAGCAGCGACACCTCGGCTGCGACAATTGACTCGTCGGGACTGGCTACGGCAGTGAATGCAGGTACAACAACGATAACGGCGGAGACAGGCGGTATTCCGGGTACGGCTTCACTTACCGTCACCGAAACACCACCGCCTGGGACCGTGATAGCATCTGTTGTGGTGAGTCCTGCTTCGGCATCAATCCAGAAGGGCGAGACGCAGCAGTTCACTGCGAAGGCCACCGACTCGGCCGGTACAGAGATAACGGGCAAAACCTTTACCTGGGAGAGCAGTGCCACCACGGTCGCTACCATTGACTCGTTGGGACTGGCAACGGCAGTGAACACAGGTTCGACGACGATTAAGGCAAGGACAGACGGTGTTTCCGGTACAGCTTCACTCACCGTCACCGAACCGCCAATCTGTCCCATGCTTAAGGGCAGCATAGCTAATCAGACGCTCACCTTGGGAGGGAGCGCCGCCCCGATCGATCTGATGCAGTATTTCTCGCTGCCGGAGGATTTCGTCCCAACCTACGTAGTCAGCTCGACCGATACGAGCGTAACGACGACCAGTCTTGCGGGAGCCATGCTAACGGTAACACCCGCCGCCGCCGGTACGGATACGGTTAGCGTTACGGTCAGCAAGCAGGATTGCGATGCTGTGAAGCAATCCTTTGTAGTCACCGTGATCCTGCCCTGCCCGGCCGTGATCGCGGACGCACCCATCCAGGACCAGACGCTGGTCGTGGGCGCGGGCACGACGCAGTTCGATCTGACGCAACACTTCGAACACATCGATCAGGACGGTATCGAAATCTCGGTAACATCCCCAAGTCCGGGTATCGCCACGGCTGTTATCGAGGGGACCAGCCTGAAAATCGATCCGGTGGCGGCCGGCCAGATCGCGGCCATCGCGGTAACGGTTACCGATACGGCCGAAAGTGATCCATGCGATCCCGTGTCACAGTCCTTCATGGTCACGGTGGAGGCCGCGCTGGAGCATCCGGGTCTCTATCCCTGGTCGGTCTCCGGTGAGCACGTTTACCGGCTTAATGGCAACGTGGGCATCGGCGTGGAAGTTCCGGACCAGAAGCTCGTCGTGGATGGGACGGTCAAGGCGGAGGGGTACCGGCTGAGGATGATCCCTGCCGACTACGTGTTCGAGGAGGGTTACGACCTCCTTTCTCTGGATGAAGTGGAGTCGTACATCCGGAATCACGGCCATCTGCCGGGCGTGGCCTCCGGCGTGGATATGAAGGCCAACGGCCTGGGTATCAGCCGGATGCAGACCACGCTTCTGGAGAAAATCGAGGAACTGTCGCTCTACATCATCGCGCAGCACGAACAGCTTCGCGAACAGGGCGACCGCCTCGCCTCGCAGCAGCAGAAGCTGGAGATTCAAAAGACGCAGGTAAGTGAGCTGGAGCAACGGCTCAGGAGATGGGAAAGATGACTTTCTGGCAGGATGCACATCCCGGGAATCGCAAAGCCCGGGAATCGCGAAGCACCAGGGTTTCCATTAACCGTAGAAAGGAGCAAGTCATGTTCAGGATGTTTATAACCGTTGCGATGCTGGTGGCACTCATTACACCAGGCACACAGGCCGCAGTCATGAATGAAGGCGCGTTCGCCGCACCGGTCCCCGACCAGTCCACACCGACGCTGGGGACCATTCCGGCACAGACCGTTGCGATCTGCTGCGAGCTCGAGCTGGACCTTTCCACGTTCGTTACCGGCACGATCGGCACGCTTAAGTTCAGTGCGTCAACGTCGGACGCGGAAGTTGTGACAGTGAGCGTTTCCGGCAACATTCTGACGATCACCGGGGCCGGCGAGGGCGAGGCGAACGTAACGGTTCGATTGGGAACCGAGACGACTACGACAACGAGAACGGTTTTCCGCGTCACCGTGCGGGCAGGCAGTCCGTGGTCGGTGTCGGACGCCGGCAACGTCTACCGGCTTGAGGGCAACGTGGGCATCGGCGTGGACGACCCGGACGAGCGGCTCGTCGTGGACGGCCGCATTAAGGCCGAGGAGATCCGCCTTGAGGATGTCACGCCCGCCGACTACGTCTTCGACGAGGACTACGACCTCATGTCCCTGGACGCGTTGAAGGAACACATCCGGGCACGCGGACACCTGCCGGGCATCGCCCCCGGCGCACAGATGGAAGCCGAAGGCGTCAGCGTCGGCCGGATGCAGACCCGGCTGCTGGAGAAGGTGGAGGAACTGATGCTCTACACCATCGACCAGCACAGGACGCTTTCATCCCAGCGTGAGGTGATCGACGCGCAGGAACAGCAGCTTGCCCGGCAGGAACGGTACATAGAATCGCTGGAGCAGCGGCTGTCAAAACTGGAACAGAACCGGTGATCGACGTTGCACGCGCAACGCGCCGGAACGCCCCGGGACCGGTAAAGGAACCGGTCCATCGGGGCCTTACGAGGAGTTACAGGTAAAACGATCGTTTGCGACTGACGAAACCAACAAAGAGGACTCGCAACACCACAACGCCCGTGCGATTCGCATAGGCTCAAAACAACCGCTTCAGAATACCCTCGCGTCCCCTCAGCGGACCCGCACCCCGCGGACCTTCAAGCGTCCCCGTGCTACTTCTGATCGATTCTCGGCACGGGGTTTTCTATGCCTGCAAAAGACATCAGTCTCACGTCCCGATAACCAATTGCCCAGATCCAGGCCGGGTGGCTGTTCCATCCGCTGTCAAGGAGTACATCATGCCAGTTTTCATCCACTACATCCACACGTTGACCATGCGCATTTCGCGCAAGTACCGGACCGCAGCAACCATTGTAAAGGACCTCATCATGCAAAGACGCTTATGCCATTTCGCCCTGAGAACACTCCTCGGCCTCCTCATCCTTTCCATGTCGGCGCTGACCGCTCACGGCCAGCAGACGATCACCGATGCCGCCAAAGGCGCCTATGACTTCGACAGTCTCTCCGGCGTCATCGACGCGGACCAGGTCGACTACTTCTCGGGCAACTGGTCCTACGCGTTGCCGCTGGGCGAAGTAGAAGGCACGGGCGGCCTGTCCCTGCCCCTGGCCATGCGCTACAGCAGCGCGGTGACGGGCACGGACCGGCTGATCAGGCTCTCCGACGACCCCGCGGTCACGTCCACGCTCAGCAAGGGCACGGTCACGCTCAACAACGCCACGTGGGTGGGCCTGGGGTGGAACCTGGAGTTCGGGGCGATCCGGGTGACCGGCGGCTATGAGCTCAAGGATACGACCAGCCCGATCAACCACCCCTTCTCCTTCAACCTGTCCATGGTGCTTCCCGACGGATCGCACCGCCTGGTGCGCCAGCTCGACGACTCGCAGCGCGCCGATGATCCGGGCGTATCTCTCCCCGCCACCAACGTCTATTTCGCCGAGAACCGGCGCTTCATGGACGTCCGTTGGAACTTCGACCGGAACGCGCCGCTGGCCTCCACGTGGACAGTGAAGACCGTATCGGGCCTGACCTATACCTTCGGCGCGGTCACGATCGGCGGGAACTCCTACGGCATGAACCAGACCGTCAAGGGCGGCACCGTGCAGAACGGGCGCTTCGACGAGCTCATGCCCGAGATGGTATACCAGTGGAACCTGGCCGAGATACGGGACCAGGCCGGCAACACGATCCGGTTCAGGTACGCTTCCGACGGCCCAGTCACCACGGTCCGGGACTGGGCGAAGGAACGGGCCGAAGAAACGCGCTCCTTCCGCAACCTGCTCGATTTCGCGGACCTGGACCCGCGCTTTCCTAACGGCGTCTCTGAAGATGGGAACATATACAACCTGACCGTGGTCAAGACGTTCAACACGGCGCACCTGTCGAAGGTTATTTTCGCCGGAGCGGACGGGAAAGTCGTGCGCAAGATCGCGACCGAGACCAGCGAGCGCGAGGACCTTCATGTCGCCCGGCACGGCGGAGTCGCCATCACCTACGACAACTATTTCGACACGCCGACAGGCCAGAACCTCACCTACGGCCACCACCTGGTGCGCAACAACCGCAACTACCGGATGTACGACGGGATCTCGAGCGCCCACCGCCTCGACGCCCTGACCGTAACGGACGGGGTCGAGACGGTCACGAATCCCGATGGCAATCAGATTGCCCGGTACGTCTTTCGCTATGCCGACGACAAGAGCCTTCAGGCGCGGCCGCCGGTGGCGCCGGGCGACAACGCGCGCACGCTCCTGCTCGAAGAGATCGCCGTCATGGGCACCGGCAGCGCTGCCTCAGACCAGCTGCCGCCCTGGCGCTTCACCAACACGCTGGCCGACAGCTACCGCATCACCAAGATCTTAACGCCCGCGGGCGGGGAGATGAAGATCGCCTACGAGGAGGTCGCACCTCCCGATACCACGCTTAAATACGATGACGCCTATTTCGACCGGTCTCGTCGCATCAAGCGCATGATACGGGACGCGGACGGAGCCGGGGGACCGGTCCCGCCGGATATCACCACTTTCAACTATATCCAGACGGCGCCGGTCATGGATATCATCGACGACCGGCGCGTGCGCCGCATCACCTTCCCCGTGGTGGACGAGGTCCTGCCCGGCGGCCATGGGAAAATACGGCGCGACTTCGTGGGCGAGGCCGACCTGGACGCCCTGGGGCTCTCGGCCACGAACAGGAAGCAGGAGTCCGAACGCGATATCCGCAGGGGCCTGCTGGAGCAGACGATCCACTACGACGCGTCCGGGAACGTGGTCCAGCGGCAGCGGACGACCTGGCAGGTCACGACCCAGGGCACCTGGACCGGCCGCTGGCAGCCCTTCTACCACCCGGGCATCCCCCAGCAGGCCTACTGGATCAGGGCGCAGGAGATGGCGACTACCTGGGACGGGGTCATCACCACCACGCAGCTGACTCATAACGCGAAAAACGGTCTTGTGGCCACCGAGACGCTCAAGTCGGGCACGCACACCCTGCGCGTCACCGAGACCAGCTATCACGCGGACCAGGTGACGCACAGCCCGGTGACCCTGGTCTTCGGACAGCCCGTTCTCGACACCTCCCTGTCGACCGCCAACCGCACCCACGCCGCCTTCCTTAGCTCCGGAGATCCGCCCGTGGCCTCGGTGGAGGCTTTTCTCAACGCGGACTCGGCCATCGAGAGCACCGGGTTCTACGACTTCGCAGGCCGACGCTTCTCCCTGTCCGGACACGATGCGCTGCGCATCCGCGGCGTCCTCGGAACCGATCAGCTGCAGGGAGGCGACAACATGTACGCCGGCGTCACGGTGAACGTCGCCTGGAAGAACGCCGGCAGCCGTCCGGCCGCGTCGCTGACGCAGGTCGTGCCCCTGGGCGGCGGGCGGCCCGATCCGCAGGAAAAAACCTTCGACGTCCTCATGCCCGTGCCTTCGAGCGCGGACAGCGCCCGGGTCAACCTCACGATGTATGCCGGCGTCTACAAGCCGCAGCAGGCCGTGTATCGCAAGATCAGGGTGTACGCCAGGGACCTCCAGGTCACCGCGATGAGTGCCGACGACCCCGAGGACGTGTTCCTCGAAGGCGCCCACATCCTGGACCGCCCCCACGTGGTCACCGTCAGGGACGGTTCAGGCAGCAAGCTGCATTCGAGGAAATACCGATACGGACGCTTCGTCACCGGAAACAATGCCATCATCATGCCCGACACCACCTCGGCATGGCTGGACCGCAACGCGGACGGCCAGGTGTCTGCAAACGAGTGGATCGACCGGCAGGTGGCCGCCGCCTATGACGCCTACGGCAACCTGATAGCGGCGAAGGACGCCCATGGCACCGTGAGCTCCACGATCATGGGCTATGGCCGGATGCGGCCCGTGGCCGCCTTCACCGGCGCCCCCGGATCGCAGGTAACCGCCGAGGTATTCGACGACCACGCCAGCTGGGACGCGCTCGCCGCCGCTACTCCGTGGCACAGGACCGACACCAGGGCCGGCGCCGTCACCCTGGAGGCCGGCGCGTTCTCCGTGGACAACGCCGTGGCCGAACGCAGCCTGCCCTCCCTGGCCGCCGGCGTGTTCGAAGTCGACGTAAGGGTGCAGGCCACCGGAGAACGCACCGAGGTAACCCTCGGGCAAAATCGCATCCGTTGGGTCTTCGAACGGGACGGCAGCGTGAAGGCGGCAGACAACGGGACCCTCAAGGACACGGGCGCGCGCTACGTGCCCGGCCGCTGGCATCATCTGCGCATCGCCTGGAAGGACGGCCGGTGGTGGGCCCGCGTGGACGGCGTGCGCTACCCGAAGACCGGTACCTGGAACATGCGGGGCCGCAGAGGCGTCGTCGACGCCGTCAGGCTGGCCAACGGTGCGCAGCCGGCTGAAGCCGCTTTTGACAACCTGCGCGCATGGCCGGAAGGCGCCCAGCCGGCCGCCATGACCACCTACGATCCGGTGACCCTGGACGCCATAGCCGTCACCGACGCGAACGGACATACCGTCCGGTACGCAAGGGACGGCCTGCGCCGCGTCGTGCAGACGAGCGACCTCAAGGGGCGCCTGACCGCCCAGCGGGACCACGCCTTCTCGCGCGAAACCAGCGGCGTAAGCGCTTATAACACCGCGAGACCCAACCGGCAGACCGATATCGCCTACCCTTCCAGGGACGGCCACAAGGATCTCTCGATGGACGGGCACCGCGTCATCACCCGCGGCACAGGTGACCGACTCGAAGAGGGCGTCAGCCTGGAGACCACCGGTCCCTACGTCGTCGAAGCCGGAGAAACCGCTACCCTGAAAGCCAGCGTGCGCATCGTCCTGGGGCCGGGCTTCCACGCCAAGGCCGGGTCGAACTTCCGCGCCGGCATCGACGCCAGCGCGGGCGGCGATGGAGTCACCGGCAGCGGGGCTGTCGCCTACAACCAGCGGAAAGCCGCGAAGCGGGCCGTGAAGCTCGGAGCCTCCTCCGTCCTCGAAACCGGAAGGGTCGAAGGCCGCGTCACGGCCAGGGCCGACTTCCATCCGGGCTCGGCGACATCGGGCAAAACCGTCATCATGGCCTTCGAAGACGGGAACGACTACGTCCGCATGGTCTATGACCGCGGCCGCGTCAAGCTCGAGCGCAGCATCGGCGGCACCGCCGCGTCCACGGCCATGGTGCCCGGTTACAACCGAAACTGGCCCTGGGCCCGCGTCGAGATGGAGCTCCTGCCCACCGGCAAGGTGAACGCATGGATGTATGGCCATAAGGACACCCGGTTCAAGAGCGCTAGCGCTTCGGCCACAGTCCCCGCGAACTGGAAGCCCGCGTTCAAGGCGGCAGGCGAGTCTGGCGACGCCTACCTCGCCAACCTCTACATCGGCGAGGCGGAAACCGTCACGACCTACTACGACGGCCTGGCGCGCCCGATACAGACGCGGGCAGGGGCCGAAGCCAACGACATCGTCACCCGGACGACGTACAACCGAGTAAACCTGCCCGAACGTCTTCTGGGGCCGGTACACCGGGCGCCGTCTTATGACTACGGCGTCCTGAGTGATGCTGCTGCTGGCAGCAGGATCACCCGGACCACCTACGACAACGACCCGCTCCTGCGGGTATCGAGCGTCGTCCCACCGGGCCACGACAACAACTCGGCTGTCGACACCCGCTACGGGAACTGGGCCGCCGGACCCGGCCTGGGCCGGTCCTACGTGACCGTCGACGACGAAAAGGGCGTGGCCACCACCAGGGTCTATGACCCCTATGGCCGCATGCAGCACGTTATCGCCGACTCGGCGGGTGTAAGCGCAGGTACCAGGAACAACTAGACGTCCTATGCCTACGACGCCCTGGATCGCCTGGTCTCGACCACCATGCCGGGCGGCGGCACCACGCGCTACGCCTACGACACCCTGGGCCGCATGACCAGCCGGCATCACCCCGACGCCGACGCGGCCACCATGTACAAGTACGACGACCTCGGACGCATGCGTTTTTCGCAGGACGCGCGGCAGCGCGCCGCCGGAACGAGCAACGCCACACGGAAAGTCACCTACACCGTCTACGACGACTTCGGGCGCGTGACCCGTGTGGGCGAAGCGGCGGCCAACTTCTCACGTCTCGATCCAGAAAGGTCTTACGCCTTCGAGAACAACGCATCGTCGTGGCGCAGCCGCATGACCTACGACGACGACGTCCTGGGAAGCGGGCCCAACTACGCCCAGGGGCGCCTGACTAAAGTCGAGGAAAACACCGACGCCGACGCGGCCGCCGAGGTCGTCCACGAGTACGCCTACGACCACCTGGGAAGCGTGCGCGTCAAGCAGGTGGAAATCGAGGGCCTGACAGGCGCGAAGACGGCCGCCTATACCCATGACCTGGCAGGGCGGGTGACCCGCCTGGTCTATCCCGACGGCGCGCAGGCGCGCTACGCATATGATAGCGCGGGGCGGCTCAGCCGTGTGGGGGACGCACGGGGCAAGACCCTGGCAGAATATACCCACACCGCCGCGGGCAACATCGACACCCACGTCGTGGGTCAGGGCGCGGGTGACACCACTGCAGACGGCGTCGTAACCGGCACCTATACCTACAACCCACGCGAGTGGGTCACCGATCTGAACTATGTTGGTACGTTCAGATCCGAGCTTACCTACGACCTCGCCGGCAACGTCACCAGGCAGAAGTACAGCCACGGCAGCGCCGCGTCCAAGACGGCGGAATACGCCTACGATGCCCTGTACCGGATCACCGGCTTCGACGTTACAGGCGGCACAGCCCGGAACTACGCCTACGACAGGAACGGCAACCTGACGTCCATGGTGACCGGCAGCAGCCGGCTCACCTACAACCACACGGGCGACTCCACGCCCAACAGGCTGGACAGCACCACGGGCACAGGGGGGCAGACCTATGTTTACAACCAGAACGGATGGATGACGCGCAAAGGTGCAGATACGGTGAGATACGACTACCGGGGACTCACCACGGGCTACGGCACCGCGCGGTACTTCATGGATCCGGACCGCAGGCGGGTGAAGAAGACCGTCGGGACGGACGTCACCTACTACCTGAGAGGTCCAGGTGGCAGCGTCCTGGCAGAATATACGGGCCAATCCCTGTCAGCCAATTACGTGTACGCGGGAAGCAGGCGTATCGCCCGGATATCCGGAGATAGTGCCAGCTACTATCTGGCCGATCACCTGGGCAGCACAAGGAGCCTGGTCGACGAAGCCGGCAGCGTCACCGCTGCATACGACTACTGGCCCTATGGCAAGATCCTTTCCACCAGTGGCTCCGGCGCCACGCACTTCCGGTTCACCGGCCACGAGCGGGACTCGGAGTCCAGCCTTGACTACATGCTGAACAGGAATTACGATTTCAACATAGGCAGGTTCCTGCGGCCCGATCCCATGCAGGATGAGTACCCGGGGATCAGTCCCTATGCCTATGCCGCCAATAATCCGCTCAAGTATGTGGATCCAGATGGGCGTGCATTAGTTTTTGGTGCCATAGTAGGCGCTGCGATTGATGTCGGCATACAGGTTGCGGTAGATGGACGCTCACTTGATGAAATCGATTTGGGCTCTGTAGTGATATCAGCCGCGGCTGGGGCAACAGGGGTTGGGTTGATAACCAAACTGTCGAAGGTTAACAAAGTCGCAAGGTTTGGAATCGAAGCAGCCACCGATGCAGGATTCAGTGCTTTACACCAGGTAAACGAAACTGGAAATGTGGATTTAACGAATACTGTACAGGATGTAGCCGTTGGAAGGAGCATTGGCAGATTTGCTGGAGAAACAGCCGGTAGAATAGCCGGCACTTCCAGTACAGTAAAACATCTGACACGTGATGCTGATCGACTTAAGAGAATCGGTGACAATGCCGCAAGCCAAGGCAGAGATTCTCGCGCAAAAAGTCGATACACAAGAGCGGAAGAGCTATATGAAAAAGCTCAAAACTACATCGCGAGACGAGCCATATCAGCAAGTACTGCCGCCACCCAAATCGGTTCCAGAATCTTCGGATGGTTTACTTCCGATGGAGAAGAGGAAAGGGATAAAGAATGAGTTCCCGTAAAAAACAACGGAAATCAAGCCGCTTTAGGGTAGTTCATCGCCTGTACACCCGTTTGAATCGACTCGATCCTGACTGGAACAATTTTGAGGTTTTTCTAATCACTTTGATCGCAGTGATAGTCATTTGGGTGAGCTATAGTTGGAGTGAAGCGGAGAAGTCTCTTACGGGTTTTATCTTTATTGGTGTAGGCGCATATACCGCTAAATCCATCATGAATTTCACTATTGACCTTTGGTACGGAGAGTTTAACAAACGACTGTTCACGGTCTCAGTTACTATGATATCTGTTATAGTAATTGCGTTTTTTGTTGTGGATGTGTTTCCGGAACTCTGGCTAAAGTACATACTTGCTGGATTTGTTATCACGGTGGCCGTAGTCGTGATAGCTAAGGTAGCTTGGGCTTTGTGTAGGCCATAGTATCCTGGAGTTCGGTGATTTGATAAGGTTGCGGGTAGTACACCGTTTATCGGAATCGCTATAGAAAGAACCTTCAATGTATAGCAGAACAAGGAGAGTTTTATCTGGAGTCTAAGCGTCAGCTATCAAGCAGATCTCACTAAAGCCAGTTGTAGAAGCGCCACACAGGGTGTGGGATAGACTTGATCTAGACGACTGCGGAGCGGCTGAAGACGCCTTTCATCAGGGATAGATGAAGAAAACCTGCATGGAAATACACGTTAGTGGTGTCCGTTATCCCAGCCTGTACCTTAAAAGTGTGGTGAAGTCCGGGTTGGTCAGATTGGGTGTCGAGTGCATTGCATATTCCAACACAATTCGCTTTGTACTTAGACCCCGATGGGACAATAGCATACTTCTCGGACCTGCCAGTATCGGCGTTCGGGTATTGTGATGTATTCTTGTCATCGAGCGAATGATGACTTTGAAGCGTATCCTTGGTCGTGATGATTTTACAACTGGTCCAGATGATCGAGAACGTGATCCAGCACCGGCCTTTCCAGCAGACCTGAAAAGGCCGGTCAATTCTGCCAGCAAGATCCTGACACTGCTCATTTCGTAGAATCCTCCTTTACCGCAGCCGAAGAGGTCTCGGTCTTCCACAACGCCAATCTGTTTCGAAGAGTCTCCCGCATTACCAATACGTGATACTATAACCGCCTACGACGACGACCCGCTCCTGAGGGTATCCAGCGTCGTCCCGCCCGGTCACGACAGCAACTCGGCGGTCGACACCCGCTACGGCAACTGGACCTCCGGGCCCGGCCTGGGCCGGTCCTTTGTGACCGTCGACGACGAAAAGGGCGTGGCCACCACCAGGGTCTATGACCCCTATGGGCGCATGCAGCACGTCATCGCCGACTCGGCGGGCGTGAGCGCCGGCACCCGGAACAACCAGACGTCCTACGCCTACGACGCCCTGGACCGGCTCACCTCGACCACCATGCCGGGCGGCGGCACTACGAGCTACGCCTACGACACCCTGGGCCGCATGAACAGCCAGCATTATCCCGATGCCGACGCAGCCACGCTGTACAAGTACGACGACCTGGGACGCGTGCGCTTCTCGCAGGATGCGCGGCAGCGCGCCGAAGGCACGGGCGCCACACGGAAAATCACCTACACCGTCTACGACGACTTCGGGCGCGTGACCCGCGTGGGCGAGGCGGTGGGCAACTTTACAAGCCTCGATCCGGAGAGGTCCTACCCCTTCGAAAACGATGCCTCGTCGTGGCGAAGCCGCATGACCTACGACGGCGGCGATGCCGTTGCCGACAGCGACCCCGTCACCGGCGGGTCCAACTACGCCCAGGGGCGCCTCACCAAAATCGAGGAGAACACCGACGCCGACGCGGCGGCCGAGGTCGTGCACGAGTATGCCTACGACCACCTGGGCAACGTGCGTGTCAAGCAGGTGAGCAACGAGGGCCTGACCGGCGCGAAGACGGCAGTATACGACCACGACCTGACCGGACGGGTCACCCGCCTGGTCTACCCCGACGGCGCGCAAGCGCGTTACGCCTACGACGGCGCGGGGCGGCTCAGCCGCGTGGGGGATGCACGGGGCATGACCCTGGCAGAATATACTCACACCGCCGCAGGCAATATCGCCACTCACATCGTGGGTCAGGGCGCGGGTGACACGACTGCAGACGGCGTCGTCACCGGTACCTACGCCTACAACCCGCGTGAGTGGGTCACCGACCTAAACTACGCCGACACGTTCAGATCGACGCTCACCTACGACCTCGCCGGCAATGTCACCAGGCAGGTGTACAGCCATGGCGGCGCCGCTTCCAAAACCGCGGACTACGCCTACGATGCCCTGTACCGGATCACGGACTTCGATGTGACCGGCGGCACAAGCCGGGACTACACCTACGACCGAAGCGGCAACCTGACGTCCATGGTGACCGGCAACAGCCGGCTCACCTACAACTACTCGGGTACCTCCACGCCCAACAGGCTGGACAGCACCACGGGCGCCGGAGGTCAGACGTACGCCTACAACCCGAACGGATGGATGACGGCAAGGGGGGACGCGTCCCTGACCTACGATTACCGGGGACTCACCACCGGAGTTGGCTTGGCAGCCTATCTCATGGACCCGGACCGACGGCGCGTGAAGAAGACCGTCGGGACGGCCAAGACGTACTACCTGAGAGGTCCGGGTGGCAGCGTCCTGGCTGAGTACTCAGGCCAGAGCCTGTCGGCAAAGTATATCTATACCGGCAGCAAGCGCATCGCCCGAATAGCCGGAGATAGCGCTAGCTACTACCTGGCCGATCACCTGGGCAGCACCCGGAGCCTCGTGGACGATGAAGGCGCCGTCACCGCCGCCTACGACTACTGGCCCTACGGAAAAGTCCTCGCTTCGAGCGGCTCCGGCTCCACGCACTTCAGGTTCACCGGGCACGAGCGGGACGCCGAGTCCGGTCTTGACTACATGCTCGCAAGGTCGTACGCTTACGATGTCGGCAGGTTCCTGCGGCCCGATCCCATACAGGACGAGTACCCGGGGATCAGTCCCTATGCCTATGCCGCAAACAATCCGCTCAAGTATGTGGATCCGGATGGGATGATCATCGAACTCGCATCCAATTTGAAACCCGAACAAAGAGCGAGACTTCAGGGTTACCTTGATAATCTACATAAATCGCAAACCGGTAAGTTTATATACGATGAAGTGCACGGTAGCGACGTGATATTTACTATCGGTTTCGACGAAGATATCGCAGAAGGAAAGGGTGGTTCTGCCGACATCATTTTTAATGAAGAAGAAACCGAACGAAATCCCCTTACGAATCTGGTAACCAAAGCTTCGGTCTCGAGAGGCCAACTTTCGATTGCGGAGCAGAGGATACTTGGCTCACCTGGAGACACGATAGAAGGGATACTGGGTCACGAAATCTTTCATGCATTTCAGGCTATAGACGATCCGGCGAGATACAAGAACCTTAAGGAGAAAGCAAAACGAGAGAATCTCGACTTGGATCAGCAGGAGCTTGAGATCGATGCATACATTATTCAAGGCATTATAGAGAGTGAGTTAGAGCGACAACAAAGGAAGGAAGAAGAATCCAGGGAAGGGGGATAATCCAGGTGCAATCTTACTGGTTGTACATTACGACGGTGTTAGTTGTCTTCTTTGCGGTACATGCCCAATTTACCAAAGACAGGTATAAAGAAGAACTGTGCAAGTATTACGTTGTTCGTTCCGCCGCGATTTACCTTGACGGTTACCGTGTAGACCCGGATCAGAGACTTGCCTGGTTCGATGTATCAGAATTGACAGCCGCAAACTGGGAAAAGTTAATTGTCGACAATATACCAGCCAAAGGCGATTGGTTGTCGAGCAGTATAACAGCATACAGGCTTCCCAGGAAGTTCCTGACGTACGACGTCTACATGGTTTATCGAAGTAACCCGAGTTCGACTAATACAGTCTTCTTCAAGATCGGTCTCGATGATCAATTCAACTTCGTTACATTCTGGGGTTTCAGAGATCCTATTTCTACCGTTGGCGAATACGAGGTTTACCTGGGTTCCCTAGATGATATCACCATCGAAAGTGGAGACTTACCTTTAAAAAACAAGGACAAAATGGATCAGTTCATAGGTGACTGGATTCAACTTACGCAGTACGGGAAGCATCCAGGTTACTTCAAGATCATATCAAACGATTTTGAAGTGACAAACAATGTTGTGGAAGGGACCTGTCAGACTGCAGAATTCCATGAAGCTGATCCAATGTTTGGGGGTAATAAAGTTCGATACAAGGAGTGGTCGTACCGCATATCAGGTCTTGGTCTATCTCATCTTGAACTTTTGTCCCAACGGGAAGATGAAGACCTGTCTGTGATTTTTGGTACATAGATTTGATAGTATTGAAACCCTTCTACACGGGAGATGAAAATGGCACAGACTGAGTACCTTATCATTGTTGAAAAATATGGCCCAAGAGCGTACGGCGCATACGTCCCTGAGCTTCCGGGCATCGGGGTTGCCGGGAAGACCGTATGTGAGGTTCGTAAATTGGTCGCCGACGCGATCAGGCTGTATCTCGAAGAACATGATAGGGATAGTGAC
>VXWP01000045.1:0-1062 GCA_009835325.1 Gemmatimonadota bacterium
CAATAACTCAAGGTTGGACAGTTGACCGAGTTCGGAAGGGATGCTGCCCGTAAGACGATTGTCTGACAGCCTTAAAGATCGCAGATTGATCAACGGACCCAGATCGGAAGGTATACTTCCTGTCAATCGATTACCGTCGAGTTGAAGTCTTTCCAGGTGGGTCAGTTGACTTAGGCCACGAGGAATCTCGCCTGATAGTCCATTGTCATTAAGGTCAAGTTGGCGGATTCTGCCGTCGAAGTAAGAAGTATTTACCCCGTACCATTCCCCAAGTGGCGCATCGCTCAACCAGTTCGTGTTGTTCTTCCAGGTTGGACCGTTAGTCGCCTTGTAAAACACCTCAAGGGTATTTCGCTCGAGATCGTATCCCTGGCATTGAGCCACACGGACATCCGAGATCCCATTCGTCCAGTTTTTAATAGCCGGGTCATCCGGCAGACAGACCTGCGTTCCCTGCAGGAATAAAGCGTCGAGCTCAAGTTCAATCAATTCATCCGGGATCGGACCGGCAAGATGCGTATTGTCATGAAGATGCAACCACTTGAGCTTAGCCAGACGGCCCAGTTCCCTTGGGATGGTACCGGTCAACTGGTTTCCATTGAGACACAGATGAATAAGGCTGGCCAGGTTACCCAACTCGACGGGAATCGGGCCGGACAGTTGATTGTCGAAGAGATACATCAGGGAGAGATCCGAAAGCTCACCCAACTCCGCCGGAATGGGTCCGGTCAGGTTGTTGTTCTCGAGAGACAGTCCATTAAGGCCGACCAGGTTACCCATCTCGACGGGAATCTGACCCGTTAGGTTGTTGCCACCCAGGTTCAGGGAAGTTACACGCCCTTCCTCATCGGTGTTCACCCCGTACCAGTCATCTACATGTTTGTCGGTAAGCCAGTTGGTGTTGAATGTCCAGCCTGTTCCCCCCAGGCTGTGATAGAGCGTCACCAGAACGTCTCTGTCCGGACTTGGAACGCGGATATTTACCGTTACGTCGATGCTTGATTCCGCGCTACCGGATCTTGCCGTGACCTCAGTCACCCCATTGCCCACCGCGGTCACCAG